>JAQTQJ010000019.1 GCA_028712255.1 Candidatus Omnitrophota bacterium | reverse complement strand
ACACTTTCTGGTCATCAGTCAAATCGCTGAGATCGTGTTGAAAACAGTCATTTAGTTGAATTACTATATCCACATCGCTTTCGGAATAGATATTGGTATCGTTCCCGTAAGACCCTTGAAGGAACACCTTATAGCTCTTGTCTACGTAAGGGGTGTCCGATGCCTCAAGAGTATTTTTGATCGCGTTGTATGTATCGCTTGATTGTGCAATCGAGCCTTGATGAGACCAGGATTCTAGCTGCGATTCAGGGATACTCATCGCTCAACCTCTGAGACACCTATCAAAAGCTTTCTGAGATCGGACTCCCTACTCGCAAACGACTCGCTACCACGCTGCCGCAACATGTTAAGCTTATCGAGGTTATGTTCCATTAGATCTGTTGCCATCTCTGGCCTCTCAAATGTATCGTTGATTCGGACCGTCTTGATATCCTTGAAAAGGATTGTTCGCAGTTGCTCCATTGATTGTGTGTTGATCTCCAGTGTTTTCTGCAGAAGGCGCACGCTTAAAAGATATTTCTTCGCTAACCGCATCAACCACCGTTTCGGCTCAGGATAAACTCCGACTCCGACGCTTACCACTCGTAGATCGCCGTGCGTCTTATTCATCGCACTGACAGCATCCGCAATCGCATACAACGTCGGGTTGTTTGCGCAGTAACCGCCATCGACCAGCTCCATCCTGTCTCCAGAAGCAGTGGTAACAATTTTACGATCGAAGAATGGATATGCTGAACAGGATGCCTGCACTGCATCTGCGATGTGAACACCGAAGCCTGGCTGAAATGTGCCCTTGCGTCCGTGGGCCTGCGCAACATCACCCTTAAAGATCATGGGCCGTTCAATAACCCATTTCGTGGTTACGATACCAACCCCAGTCTTAACATCTTCAAATGTTGCGTTGCGAAACACCAGTTCAGCAAGCTCGGCAAGGGCTTTAGTCTTACCTTTTCGGGTCAATGGTTTCATCACTTTAGGAACATATTTCTTGTAGAGCGCGTGGATCTTTTCAACTTCATAGCCGAGCGAAATCAACGCTGCGATAATCGCACCTGTACTCGTTCCGAAAACAAGATCAAACCGTTTATAGAGAGGGCAATTCAGCATGCCTTCTAGTTCTTTGAGTACGCCAAGGGTGTAAAAACCTTTGGCTCCACCGCCGTCCAGAGAAAGAATCCTGTATATTCCATCCTTCTTGTACTCAGTAGTAAAGGTGGATAACTTCTTTTCCTCCACATCTCGCGTTGTTATGTCCATTTAATCTTATCCTCCATGAATGTAGAACGTGTTCATTCCCAACCAATAATTACTATGCTAATCCGTTAACGTTATTGCCTATATTAAATCCTCATCACTGTACCATCATGTATTTGGTCAAGATTTAATTTAACAATAAACATGTATATTGAGAATTATTTTATTAGTTAAAAGTTTATTTATTTAATAAATCAAAAAGCCAAAAATGTGTCCTTGGATCCTGCGTTATTCCCATCCTTTGAGAATGACTAACAAGCTCAAAAGGCTCATGATTCTGGGCTCCTTCAATGAATGCATCTTCCGGCCGTACTGCCTGGTCATTTTTTCCTGAAAAAGTATGAACGCCGATCTTTGCCTTTTTCAGAAGCCTTCCTTTTATCTCTTCCTGATTAATTATGTTGATAAATTTAGAGCTGTGAGCCAAATTCTCGCATTGTTTCCTTATGCCATCCGACCATTCCTTCCTAAACCACTCATCAATTATTGTATTTCTAACTAGGTCAGCCGGAACAGAACCTTTACAGGGCGTAGCAACAGTAATCAACAAACCAAGCCCTTCAAGCGAATCGGTTTTTATGAAGTCCCGTACTTCCTGATAATTATCTAGTTTTTTATCCAAGGCAACGGCCGAAATAATATCTAAACCACCCATACTATGCCCCACAAGGTCAAACTCTTTCGCTCCAGATGCCCTAATTTTATTTTTTACTAGTTCGGCAAACTGAAAGAAATTACTATAACCATAACTTGGGTCGGATTTAAACTCTACTTTTTTTACTTTTCCTTCCTTGTTCCTTATTATGTTAATAGCATTTTCATCTTCCACCAATTGAAGATAATGCATCTTTTCTGGATTCTCAACAATACATTCCCAATCTTTTACGGTATATTCCCAACCTGCCCTTCTGTCAATACCTGATTCCATGTAGGGCTCCGTCCAACAGATGTTTGCTTGGTCTGTCCATCCCGGTACGAAGAAAACATCCCTTTCCAGCCTGATCTTATTATCCTTGAATTTCCTTAATTTGTTGCGTACTTCTGTTTTCTTAAGACTTAATTCTGTAGGCATAAGTTCTCCTTCATGTTAAACATAAAGCCCTTCTGATACACAGCTAACTGCAAACGAAAGACTTGCAAAACCTTCAAACATAATTATAACATATACATTTTATCTTTAATCCAAATAATACACCCAGGGAGAGATACAAACTGTCTCCCTGGATGGCTAAATTCAACGCTTTACTTTACCCTTATCAATCTCTTTGCAATGTTCGCAAAGTTTCTTCGCCGGGCCCTGCTTAACATTATCTTGTTCAATATTATTACCCAACACGCATTTCTTATGCTTATGGTATACTTCTGAATGCTCGGAATGATACGCCATCGGTTTCCTCCTGTTAGTATTGGTTCTTACACGCTGCAATTATTACGTCTTCCCTTAACTATTAAGGTAAAACTACCTTCTTTACCCATCCTACTCCTATCAGACAAGTACGCGTTTTTCTTAGGTCATATTGCTCCTCCTGTAAATTATTGTTCTTTTACGCTTACTGCGTAAATACTAGTTAAAAAAATTTACCTTTCTCTTTTATCTATGTAGCTGTCAATACCATCATTTTCAAGAACCATATCATCATCACGTGGTATCGTCAGCCTTAACGTCTGTAACCTAATTTGCACTGATTTTTTAGAAACATCGAACCGGGTTGATAGATTTTGTACCAAAATATCAGTATTAGCACTTCCTGATACCCCACGGATCCGTTTAACATTTTCTATAAAAATCAAACGCGGCATCAACAAGGCCGCTGCGCCACGATTCGCCTGCCACTCAGTAAAATCACCTGGCGTTGGGGTCGACTCAACCATATCCTCCCGAACATGCTGACCAGAACATATCAAACGGCCACCTTTCCGAAAAAGCCGGGTATGGAAAATTGCATGAAAACTTTCATGTGCACACGTAAATCGAAAACGCCCCTTTTTCAATAATAAATTCCGTTGACGATATAATCCAGAGTTTATTCTAATGAGACGAGAACCATCTGAATTGAACTGAGTTATTCCTAAAACGTTGCTCGGAAGATCAGTGGCTTCGGGTTCATACTCAATATGTTCACTCCTCAAGCTTTCATCAATAAAACGTTCAATATCCAGGGCTGGGTGATCGATATCGCAGGTGCCATGGTAAAATTTCAAGTACCTTTCCTCCATCGCTTCATCAATATCAATACCAGTACAGACTAACCGGCACCCATATGGGCTTTGCGGATCATCTTCCCATCTCATCATTTCTTCTTTTCATTCTCCTTATTTAACCCATCATTAAGTCGATCAATAATACTTGGATCGCGTTCAAAATGTTCAGCGATTTTACGAAATAAAACACCTACTTTTGCATCCTTACTTGCCATATCCTCAATGATCGGATCAGCCTTCCCAGCCAAATTAAGTAATTCTTGAGGGTCAATCTTCAATGTAGTAGCCAACTGAATAACTATCTTCCCAGTTGGTGGCTTACGGTACCCTTGCTCAATATCATTAAGGTATGATACTGATATAGGTTTTCCGTCTTCATTACAAACGGATTCACACACTTTACGTAAACTTAACTCCAAGTGAATCCGCTTCTTTTTTATTTTATTCCCAAATTCATTACCCATGTACTTATAAGCGTACAGCGTAATACTGTTTTTGTCAATACTTTTTTTTAATAAATTGACACGGCAAAAGAATTATCTATGTGCAGATTATAGGATGTTAATTTAAGGAAGAGTCAATACTTCCCTGTCTTTAGTGGGCTAATTGTGAAGAGAAAGATTTCTACTTCTTCTTTAATTTCTTGTAATAGGTATATTTATGCGACTTGCCTTTGACTATGTGGGATGGATATTTCCTTGCGGTTTTATCTAACTTCCTGACAATACTTTTTTCTATATCGATACTAAACAGGTTGCAGAAATCTAAAACATAAATTGCTATATCGGCAAGTTCATCTTCAATTTCTATACGCTTCTTTTTATCCTTTAACAATTTATGCGATTCTTCGATAGTAAGCCACTGGAAATGTTCCATAAGCTCAGCAGCTTCAATAGCTATAGACATAGAAAGGTTTTTAGGGGAATGGTACTGCTCCCAATCTCGCTCCTTAACAAATTGTTTAATGCGGGTTTTAATTTCTTGGAGGGTGATTTCTGGCTTTTTCATAGATACGGTTTTATATTTTTAAGTTTTTAGGCTTGGCTCTTTCGAGGGCTGGCTATTCCAGGAGGTTGCAAAAATTATTTCTGTGCCAGTTTCATGCTTTATTTTACGGATGATTTTCTGTTTATTCCTTATAGGATGGATTTTATTTTTATACTCCCTTATGTCATTTATAATCCCTCTCGCTAGGAAACGGGCAAATTCGACAGGCACAGCATTACCTACCATTTTATACCCATCGCTGACATCAGTATATTTAAAAATAAAACTGTCTGGGAATGTTTGGATCCTCGCACATTCCCTTACCGATAGCCGCCTATATAAATGCTCTTGCCCTTTAGCAAACTCCCTTTTATTCTGTTCAACAAAATTCATTTTTGGCGCTTGAGGGTGAATTGGCGCATGCCTACCGCCTGCTTGGATAGTAAATGACTGTTCATCCCAACTTCTTACCCTATTCCTAGACATATAAATTGTCGAAAAGTTTCCAATCATATATTCATGGTTAGGTATTTCAAGGCCATCGCCATTAGTTTTATTATATTTCAAAGCTGGTTTAGGCTCTTTTAAATTTCCAATCGTATCGCGCAAAGCCAATAAATCTTTAGAGCCCTCAGGAAACTCAAAAGTTTTATTCATTTTCTTATGATACCCAACTATAATAACCCTTTCCCTGTCTTGCGGGACATTATAATATTTAGCATTAAGTAATTTATGCACTACAGCATAACCAGCATTAGCGAATTTGGCGAGGATATTTTGAAAAGCCTCTTTATGGATATGCGCAAGTATCCCAGATACATTTTCAGCAAGGAAAAATAATGGCTGCTTATCCTTTAAAACCCTTATATACTCAAAAAATAGTTGCCCCCGATGGTCATTTATGCCACGGCAAGCACCTGCTTCGCTCCAGCTCTGGCATGGAGGGCCGCCAATAATGCCATCTGCGCTAGGAATTTCGGAAGACGTAATATCAACTATGCTTCTTTTATCTAAAGGAACCTTGGGGAAATTATGTGTGAAGGTACCCCAAATAACTTTATCAAATTCATTTGCCCAGATAATTTCAGAACCTGATTTCTCAAAACCTAAGTCTAAACCGCCACAACCAGTAAAAAGCGATATTACCTTTGGTTTTTCTTCAGCGCAATTTTGATTTTCTTTAAGCATTTTAATGGATCCTTAATTATTTGCTGCTGCCAAAACCTTAAAACCTTCCAGCCTGCCTTCTTTAACTTTTTATTGCTTTGCTTATCCCTTAAGATATTCTTTTCAATCTTAGGGACCCAGTACGCCCGGTTAGCCCGTATCTTCTTCTTTTTTTCTTGCCATCGGTAACCATGCCAAAATTCGCCGTCTACAAAGATTGCGAGTTTTTTGTTAAGGATTACTATATCTGGTTTACCCGGTAAATCTCGGTCATACTTTTTAAACTTAATGCCTTTGCTTCGTAACAGCTTTTGTAGCAAAATTTCCGGGCTTGTTTTATCGCTTCGTATTTTCCGCATTAAACTTGACCTAACAGCGGAAGTTTTAAACCTATATGGCATATATTAACGTATTAATTTGAAGATTTCAAGGTGTATAAGCTAAGTACCCAGCATCAAGATTCTTTTTCAATCATCAAAAAGTATACCGTCTTCTTACTTTTGGCAGGAAAACTAACCCTCCAGCCAGACCTTGGCGTACCTACTGCTGTACCAAATACCCATGGCGCATTCTCAGGCTTTTTTACTAATCCTACAGCCCTATTATGTTCAGAATTGCTGCTTTGCCCTACCCATTGCCGCCTTATCGCTATTTTAAAATTATCCCGGTATTTATTAAAATATTCTTCAAAAGTAAAAACATCTATTGTACCCTCTGAGATGCCATTGGCTGGCGCCTCTAAGATAAATTTTGCAGGGTGCAAAGAATACCCCACATTAGGAGCGCTATCCATCATTAAGAATTTTGTTAAGGCTTTGAATTCTCCTTCTGAAAATAAATCCTGCCAAGGCCTATTCCTCTTATCTAATTTATTACTATGGAACATTTCGACTTCTTTATCAATCCTCTTTAATGTAGCTTCAGGGTTAGTAAAATTCAATAACTTGAAGACTTCTAAAAGGTTAGCGCGCTGCAGCCTATTATAAGAAAAGGTAGCCCCTTTTTGTTTAAGTGAAACCCCTTCCTTATTAATATAGATATCTGCTTTCTTGCGCGAATCTTCGCTAGCTAAACATGCATCAACATCTTTTGCGTTACTGATTTCTTTACAGCCAGCAATTGATGGATTTGGCGCGCCAACAGATGCAACAACGCCCAAATGCCGCAAAGATAATTTCCCTTTATTTGCAACCAAATATTTAGTAATTTCTTTTTCATTGCCTGGCATATATCGCCCCCTTTTTAGGTATTATACTGCTGGCGAAGCATCTCCACAATCAAAAAAAATCTTTGCGCACCGCCTTGATATCTCTCGAATTGTATGGCTATATGTGAGGTGAGGAGAAGAGATAAGCCAGAGAAAAAGGAGGCCGAGAATGTGCAATCCTCTTAATAACGAAGAAAAAATCTATGAAGTTATCGAGAATGAACATCTGGGCGTTTCCCCTCTTATCTGGGAGCTGATAGACCATCACTTAGGTAATGACTTATATATTATCGGTCTAATAGCTGGTTCGCATGTGACCGGCAAAGATAAGAATCCCATACCAGTTGAACAGGGAGAAAAAATCATCAAATACTGTAAAGAGATAAACCTCTTTTTTAGGAAATTAAAAGAGGTAACCAACAAAACGAAGGCTCATTAAGGAGCATTATTTAGAAAGGAACCTATGCAGGAAAATCTCTTAACCAAAATAATGAACCTTAAGGACGCATCTCTTGAGGAGCTAAAGAAAAGATACTCAGAACTTTTTCATGGCAAACCCGCTCCTTCAAATAACAAAACCTATCTTTGGAAGAAGATTGCTTATAGGCTGCAGGAGCTTGAATACGGCGGGCTTCCTACAGAGACCCAAGGTAAAATTCAAGAGCTCATTCAAAAATATGACCCGGTTAATAACAAGGCTATGCGCCCAGATGACGCTCCTCAAGATCAACCTAAAAAACCAAACCTTAGGCGAGATAAAAGGCTGCCGATTCCAGGCACAGTTATTACTAAAGAATATAAAGGTATTAAACTTCAGGTTAAAATACTTGAATCAGGCTTTGAATACAGTAGTAAAGTTTATAAGACTCTTACGGCTATTGCTAAAGAGGTGACTGGAGCGCACTGGAACGGCTACTTGTTCTTTAATCTGTAAGGAGTAATCTGATGGCGGAAACAAAAGAAACTAAAAAACGAATCTACTGCGCAGCCTACTGCCGCAAATCAGTGGAAGAACGTGCGGATGAGACCTTCGGGTCTATCGAAAACCAACATGAGTCTATTCTAAGCTTTATCGCAAGCCATAAACACGAGGGCTGGGTGCCGTTGACCGAAAGATACGATGACAACGGCTTTACTGGCTCAAACACCAACCGCCCTTCTCTCCAAAAATTGATCAATGATATCAAAGAAAGCAGAGTTAATATGGTAGTTGTCTATAAATTAGACAGGCTTAGCAGATCGCTTGTGGATTTTGTTCAGCTTCTTAAGTTTTTTGATGAACATGGGGTTGCCTTTGCCTCAATTACCCAACCGATTGATACAAGTACTTCAACAGGCAAACTTATGCTGCATATCTTGTCTTCCTTTGCCGAGTTTGAAAGAGAACTGATTAGTGAGCGCACCCACGACAAAATGGGCGCTGCGCGCAAACGGGGCCAGTGGCTGGGAGGCAGGCCTCCTTTTGGCTACAGCAGGGATAAAGAAGGAAAAAAACTGGTAATTAATGAAGCCGAATCAAAAATCGTCCGAGAGATGTTTGAACTGTACCTAAAAGATAACTCCCTTCTTAAAGTTGCCAGCATCCTGAATGAAAAAGGCTATAGAAGCCGGGCAGGCAAGCAAAAGGACGGAAAACCATTCGGAGGTTTAAAATTCGGGGTTACCCAAATACAGCAGGCAATCAAGAATGTAGTTTATATAGGAAAGGTTTTTTATGCAGGCCAGGTCTATGAAGGCCAGCAGGAAGCAATGATCGACGAGGAAACCTTCAAAAAAGCCCAGCAAGTGCTTAAGGATAACCGCATAGAACGCAAAGCTATAAAAAATGTTGAATGTACCGGCTTACTAACCCATATTCTGCACTGCAAGACCTGCGGGCATTCTATGTTCCATACCTATACTTTAAAGCATAAGACGCGCAAATACCGCTATTATGTCTGCACAAATGCGCAGAAACGCGGCTATAACTCCTGCCCTACAAAGTCAGTGAATGCGCAGGCAATTGAAGATACCGTCGTTGATTGTTTAAAAATGCTGTTTGCTGAAAACCGGAAGAAAAAAGAAGAACAAAATAAGCAAGAAATTGAAGCACTCCTGTCTCCTGTTTGGGATACTTTGTATCCACAGGAGAAACGGCGCATCCTCAAAGTTCTTATCAAAGAAGTTGACTATGATTCAAGTAATAAGAAACTTGGAATTCTGCTTAACGGCAGCAGCCTTCGGCTTGAATTCGATGTTGATTTGAAACAAGTGCGGCCTTTGAATAAGTGGCACAAGGAAGAGGAAATCGAAAAAGAGCCAAAGATACGCAGAAATCTAATCTTGGCGCATCAATTGCAAAGACTGTTTGACGAAGGCAAAATAAGAAGCCTTAAACAGACATCTGCATGGCTCAATTTTGACCAAGCCCGCCTTGATCACCTCATGACAATGCTGCTTATTGCGCCTGCCATTCAAAGTGAAATACTCAATAGCGATAAACAGATTATCTCGCTTATTCCCGAATATAAAATCCGCTCTCTTGCTGCCGAAGTGGACTGGAAAAAACAAACCCAAATCTGGCAGGATATCAAAGAAACCCTCTCCAAGAAATAAGCTTTATCTCTCCTCTCACTCTAGCGTTTTCCTAGTAAATGCTGAGGATCCGAACAAATTATCCGCTAAATCTGCGCTAAATACCATTTACTACGAAGCCTTTACTAAGCGGCACTTCAGAGATATAGAGATAAGCTGGTGAGATTTATTCGGCTTACTTTAACGAACCTTAGGCAAGACTAAAATTTAAGATCGACAACAGCAGAATAACAGAAAAAATAAGGCCCTAACTCTTTGGCACATCGATACATAAAAAATACCCTGACTAGTGTTATTAATCAGGGTAATCTTTATCTCTCATTCTGGATTTTGAGAGATTTAATTGGCTCCCCCTCTAGGACTCGAACCTAGGACCTGGAGATTAACAGTCTCTCGCTCTACCAACTGAGCTAAGGGGGAATAAAAATTAATTTTGCTGCATTTTAACACTAAACAATCTGGTTTTCAAGAGCTTTTATCTGACCATCAATCTCTAAAATAAGCTTCTCAATCTCCTTCATTCGACGGCCATACTCCTTAGCCGTCTCTTCATCCCGGTAAAAATGCGGATTAGATAGAGCGCGGGCCTTAGCATAACTTTCCAGCTCCAACTCTTCTTTCTTCTTTAAAAGCTTATTAATCTTATCACGGATAACGGAATTATTAGTTTTACGTTTTTTCTCCTCGGCTTTAAGTAAACGTTCCTGCTCCTTGACCTTCTCTTTTATTTCATCAACCGGTTTATGCGCATGAACTTTAGGTTTTTCAGCTTCTACCGTATCAATAAAACTATCTCTTTTCTGAAGGTAGTAATCAAATGTCCCGGGAAACTTTCTAATTCTGCCCCCCTTGACTTCAAAAACATTATTTGCAACTGCGCTTACAAAATAAATATCGTGGCTGATAAAAACAATCGTGCCTTCATAACTATTTAGCGCCCGTACTAAAGCATCAACCGCATCCACATCAAGATGCGTCGTCGGTTCATCCAAAAGTAGAAAATTCGGCGGATTAATCAAGAGCTTAGCCAAAATAAGCCGGCTCTTTTCTCCTCCAGATAATACCTTAACTTTTTTATCCGCATCATCCCCGCTAAATAAAAATGCTCCCAGTATAGTCCTGATTGATTCTTCTGTCGTATAACCCGGTGCCGCAGAATATGCTTCCTGTAAAACGGTATTCTCAACATTTAAAACATCAGTGCGTGTCTGTGAAAAATAACCGATATCCACATTGTGGCCAACAACTCTGCTGCCACTATCAATATCTACAATTCCTGCCAATATTTTAAGTAAAGTAGATTTACCTGCGCCATTTTCCCCAGCCAAAACTGCTTTTTCACCCTGGACTATTTCAAAATCCAAACCTTCATACACTTTAATATTACCGTAAGATTTTGCAATCTTCTCCAGTGTTATTATTCTGTGTCCTGAACGGCGTGTTTGCGGAAAAACAAAATCATGAATACTTTGACGGGGGTCTGGCGGTAAAACGACTTTTTCCTCCTCCATCTTTTCTAAAACACGACGCTTTGCGCGCACCGAAGCTGCTTTATTGGGCTGAGCGTGAAATCTTGCCACAAACTTTCCTAATTGCTGTATCTTCTTATCCTGCTCTTTGGATTGTTTAACCAGATGCGTAAGCCTCTGCGCCTTTATCTCTTCATAATGTTCATAGTTACCTTGTACCTTAAAAATCGAACCATTTTCTAAAATCAGCGTGTAATTAGTAACATCCGTCAGAAAGGCTCGGTCATGGGAAATCATAATAAATGTGCCTCTAAAAGTAGCCAAATAATCCTTAAGCCATAACGCAGCATTTAAATCCAAATAGTTAGTCGGTTCATCCAAAAGCAACAAATCATAATGATAGGTAAGTAGTTTAGCTAAAAGAGCGCGCATCTGCCAGCCTCCGCTCATCTGCGATATCTGGCGATTAAAATCTATTTCTTTAAAACCTAATCCGGAAAGGATTTTTTTAGCTTTATGCTCCAACTCAAAAAAACCTAAAGTTTCCAGTTCATGCAAAACTTCGCCATAGCGCTTTGAACCGGCTTCATTTTTAGATTCCAAAGCCTCTTTTTCTTTTTTAAAACGCATAAGCCTGTCATCGCCTTCGGTTAATTCCGCAAGCACGGTATGCTCGGATTTAAAACTTGCCTCCTGAGGAAGATAACCAATATGCACACCTTTATTTACTCTAACCTCTCCACTAGAAGCTTCCGTCTCCTGGAGAATTAAAGAAAATAAGGTACTTTTACCCGTACCGTTTGGCCCAATAAGTCCGATTTTCTCTCCTTCATTTATATTAAGGGAGATATTCTCAAAAAGAACTTTGGCACCGTAATTTTTTGAAAGATTGGTAATATTAATCATCTGCGTTATATTTTTTCTGAGTCATCCGCCACTAAAACGTTGGCGGATAATCGTCGCGTATCCTTAACCTTAAAAGGCAAAAATTCTTATGCTCCGATTAAATTGCGCGGCGAGATTCCAAAGACATGGAAAGAGTAGTGGCATCAGCGTATTCTAAGTTTGAGCCAACTGGTATCCCTAATCCAATGCGGCTTAAACCTACACCTAAAGGCTTAAGTAATTTAGTAAGGTATAAAGCGGTAGTTTCGCCTTCGGTATCGGCGTCTGTGGCGATAATTATTTCTTTAATGCCTCCCTGTTTTATTCTTTGGATTAACCCATCGATTTTTAAGTCGCTGGGGCCCTTTCCTTCAAGAGGCGATAATGAACCAAGTAAGACATGGTAGAGGCCGTGAAAATTACCCGCCTTTTCAATTGCCGTAACATCACTGGGTTTCTCAACCACACAGACAATATCCTTCTGCCGGCTTAAATCCTGACAAATTTTACAGTTCTCTTCTTCGCTTAAATTATTACAAACCTGACATGAGCGCACACTCTCTTTTACTTTATTCAAAGACTCTGACAAAAGCCTAATTTCATCTTTAGATGCACCTAAAACATGGGCGACAATACGTTCGGCGCTGCGCCTGCCAATACCGGGTAATTTAATTAAACATTCAATTAATTTCTCTATAGAAGCTGTATAATTAGCCATTAGCCCTCTTTAATTATTCTTCCTCCAAACATTTCAATAGCAGATTTAACAAAAGGATTGCTGCGTGTATCGGTATCACGCGCAAGGTCAGCAACTAAAATAAAATTTAATCTTAAATCTGTATTGCATAATTCAGAGGCGGTTTTTTCAACCATTATCTTATTCTCTTTTTTATCCAGAGACTCTTTATGTAAAGAACAGCTTTTCGGAAATGCTACAGTTACCATGTTCCCCTGCACTCTAGTCGGCTCTCCTTCGCTTAAATAAGTAGATACCGACATTTTAATCTTTGCCAAATTATTCACGATATTACTCCAGGCATTTTTTACATTTTCCAAGGAAATCGATGGAGTTTGTACAGAAGCTTCTTTAATTGTTTCTTCGGGAATCGAATTTTCTTTTTTTTCAAAAGTTACAGCTGCTGATTTTGGTTCTACCTGAACACAGGGCTGGGTAACGGGTGAATCTATACGATTCTTATTGTGCGCCAATCTTACTAAACTTATCTCTAAAGGTATGCGCTGAGAATCCAGGCGCTTAGTCATCTCCTGAGTTGCAATCAAAATATTAAAAGCGGTAAAAATCTCCTCCAAACTAAGTAATTGACTCTGCTTAAACAGGCGGTCGCAAACCTCCTGCGGCAGATCAACCAGTTTTGCATCTGCCTTAGAAATTTTAGCCACCATTAAATTACGAAAATGCTCAATAAGATTCACTAAAAATACACCCGGGTCTTTACCGTCGTCGATAATATCATTAAATAGCTTTAAAGATCCAACCGGATCTTTCTGAATTATCTTATCGGTTATGGTAAACAAAACATCCTGCTCAACCATGCCTAAAACAGAGATTGCATCTTTTAAGGATACATTCCCCTGAGAAAAAGACACTAACTGGTCAAGGATGGATTCGGCATCCCTTAATGAGCCATCACTGCTTTTGGCAATCGCAAAGAGAACTTCTTTGTCTATGGTAATCTTCTCTTGGCGGACAATTTTTTCAAGCTGAGAGATAATTTCAATTACCGTAATCCTGCGAAAATCCATACGCTGGCAGCGTGAGATAATCGTCGGCAATACCTTTTGCGGATGCGTTGTGGCAAAGATAAATTTTACAAACTCCGGAGGCTCCTCAAGCGTCTTAAGCAAAGCATTGAAACCATCAGAGGTTATCTGATGCACTTCATCAATGATATAAACTTTATACTTACCCTGCGTAGGAGAAAATTTTACATTCTCACGCAGAGCCCTTATTTCATCAATACCGCGGTTAGAGGCGCCGTCAATTTCAATAACATCAAGGGAGCGCCCCTGATTAATCTCAAGACAAGAAGGACATTTTTGACAGGGTTTTAATGTTGGGCCATCTTTACAATTAAGTGCCTTGGCTAAAATCCGCGCAGCTGAGGTTTTACCTACCCCTCTTGGGCCGGCAAAAAGATAGGCATGTGCAAGGCGATTTTTCTGGATTGCATTCTTTAAGGTACCGACAATATGATCTTGACCAACAATGCTTTCAAAATCCTGCGGGCGCCATTTTAGGGCAAATACGGTATAAGACATGGTGGAGTTTTATTTTTTATTTATCTGAATCCGTTGCACTTTTACTCCTTTTTCTGCCAGGAAGGCAAAGGCGCGTTCGATTTCCTGTTCTTGGCCTTCAATTTGAAGTATTGCCCAACCAGCTTCCATAGAAAAAGAAGCCTCAATAATTTTTAAGTTAATATCAAACTGCTTGCAGAGATCACAAATAATACTTTCATCCTGTAATTCTCCTGGAAAAGTTAATCCGAATGCCATATCCATTTATTTTTCTCCTTGTTGGTAAAATTTAACGGAGAGGCTGGGATTCGAACCCAGGGACCCAGTTGCCCAGGTCAACTCATTAGCAGTGAGTTGCTTTCGACCACTCAGCCACCTCTCCAGAATTCAACTTCTTTCTTTTTTGCTTAAAAAAATCTTTGAGTAAAGAGCTACACTCTAACCTGAGGATTCCTTTGACAACTTTTATACGGTGATTTAATTTTTTATGGTTAACGATATTAACTACCGAGCCACAGGCACCGGTTTTAGGATCACTGGCGCCAAAATATAAATTCTTTATACGCGATAATACCAATGCCCCTGCGCACATACTGCACGGTTCAATTGTAACATAGAGACTAGCGTCGTTCAACCACTTTGTCCCCAGATAATTTGCTGCGCTGGTTATAGCAATTATTTCGGCATGGGCGGTGGGGTCTTTTAGGCGCTCAATCTGATTATGCCCGCGTGCAATAATCTTGTCCTTATGAACAATTACCGCTCCCACAGGAACTTCGTCTTCCGAAGAAGCCCTTTCTGCTTCTTTTAAGGCTTCTTGCATATATATTATATGTTTATTAATCACGATAAAGTGCGCCCAGCAGGAATCGAACCTGCAACAACTTGCTCCGTAGGCAAGTGCTCTATCCAATTGAGCTATGGGCGCAAAGTTTTAGCTATTTTATCATATTCCAGAGATAAATCTATATGGATTTTAAGCAATCTTCCAGATTTGCTGTTTATACTGATCAAGCATGCGATAGGTATTAAACTGCGAGGAAGTACAGATACATTCAATCATCATATCTATCCATCCTGAAGAGATATCTACTTTACCACTATGGTTAGTTTTATAATAAAGGCCAGCCATCCCCTCTAAGGCACAATATAATTCTTCGGAATCCGCATCCATATGCAGATCAAATTCATCCCCCACGCTGCCTTCGCTATTCTTATAGCCAAAAAATACTCCGATCTTCTTATCTGTTACCTCAGCCACCCAGCCATCAACCGTGCTCATCTGCAGGACAGCATTTAAGATCGCCTTCATCCCACTTGTTCCCGAAGCCTCAAAAGGCGGTAAAGGGTTATTCAGCCAAACATCAACACTAGAAGTTAACATCTTAGCAAGAGAAATATCATAATTCTCCAACACAATTATTTTTAGTTTATCATAATCTTTATTTAATTTATCCACCTTATCCATCATTTCATTAACATAAGTAAAACCCAGATTATCATTAGGATGAGCTTTACCTGCCAAAATGATCTGTAAAGGGCCGATTTTTTCGGCAATCCGCGCAAGCCTGGCGACATCATGCAAGATAAGACTTGGCCTCTTATACGCAGCTATCCTCCTTGCCCAACAGATAGTAAATATATCCTTATTAAGCGACCATCTTTCGAGAAGTTTACAAAAATCCTGTTTGTTTGATTGATGCGCCTGCCATAACTGAGTACGGAAATCAGAATTGTTTTTAAGTTCAGCGACCCTCGATAAAATCATGGGATTACTATTAAAATCAGGAAAGTTTGCCGGAAATTTCATAAAAAGCTCCTGGAATCTTTGCGACGTCCAGGTGTAAGGATGTACACCATTGGTAACATACTGTATCTGATTCTTATATTGGGGAAACTGGATATGCATTACCTTCTGATGGTTATGGGAAACCGCATTAATCGCCGAAGATATGTTCATAGAAAGCAAGGTAAGATTGGCTAATCCCGAACGCTCCCTTCCAAACCTTTCGACAATATCCGTATCTTCTTTATTGAGTACATTATTCAAATCATCAAAGGAAAATTTGTCATGACCGGCTTCAACAGGAGTATGGCAGGTATAAACAAAATTGCTTTTAAGTTTATTTAGCTGGTCATCTTTTAAACCCCGCGCCCTAGCAACAAAAGCAAATACGGCATGCCCTTCGTTAAGGTGATATGTGCCAATATTATAACCTAACTCATCTAAAGCGTTTACCCCCCCAAAACCAAGCACCACCCTCTGCAATAATTTCAGAAATACATTGTCACTGCGGTAAAGCTGGTCCGTAAATTCTCTGGCACGCTGACTGTTAGATTCAATATTAGAATCCAATAATACCAGAGGCACAACTGCGTCGTGCTTATAACTATAGACATAATATTTCCAAAGCTTAAGATGAACATCCTCGTTCTTAAGTGAAATTTTAATTCTATTTTTTAAAGGGATAAGCCCAGGATAACTATGAGGATCCCAATGCATCTTCTCAGGGGCCTGGCCATATTTAAACCAAAACTTCTGCCTAAAGTAACCAGAACTCCAAAGCATCCCAATGGCTACTACAGGAAGATTATAATCCGCCATGGTCTTAACCGTGTCTCCGGCCAGGATACCCAAGCCTCCGCTGTAAATAGGTAAATCAATAATATTATCCTGGTGTAAAGTAAAGAAATAATCCGCCAGGCGGAAATTGGAAAAAACTCCGTTTTCCGGTAGCTTATTGCTCGGGCCCAAAGGGAACTGACTGGATAATTTATTATAACAGCTAGTAGCCAATCCATACTCCATAGAAAAATAAGCAATGTTTCCTTGGCCACTTGAACGCAGGCGCTTTTCCGCTTCCAGTATGCTTTTTAAGGGCATGCCAAAATAGCTCCCATCTTCAATATCTTTGGCATAATGGCCATCATGGTCATCAACTTGTACTAATGAATAAAATTCTTCTAAAATTTTATTTTTTTCCATAAGCTTAGAATCAAGGGGACGGTTCTATTTTTTCTTTAACCAATGTTAGAAAAATAGAACCGTCCCCTTGTTTTAGTCATTTCCACCTGAAATGTAAATAAACTCTTCCCCATCCTTTATCAGTTTTTTCTAATCGCGAATAAAGCCGCCGGTTCTCTTTTTTGTTTAAAAAATTAAGGATACGTTTCTTCACACTTTCCGAAGCTGTTCCATAAGCAATCTCAACAAGGCTTGCGCGGCCAATAACGGCTTCTTGCAGAATCTTAGCCATCTTATCTTCCATATCCGTAACTACCGGAAAAAGATTAAGCTTTAATTTCATTTTTTATGGCTAACCGGGCTCTTACGTTTTTTAAAATCTGATTGCCTACGGGAATCACTACTTTTACGCCAAGGCTTGGCACTTGTACGCTTCTGCCAAGGCTTGGATACTCCTTCAGATTTTTGCCAAGGCTTAGGTCCCCCACGGCTTTTCTCCCAAGGTTTAGACTCACCTTGAGGCCTCTGCCAAGGCTTAAGCTCACCTTCAGGTTTCTGAGAAGAAGCAGCCCACCTTGGTTTTTTACGCCAACGCATAGGATTAGGTTTATATTTACGCTCAGCAACAGGGGCAGTAATTCCAGTACCCAAACGTTTCTTCATATAACTGATTGTACGCCTACCTTCTCTATATTTACCTGTCCGTTTTAAGGCTAAACCAGGCTCATTATCCCTGCTGGAAAACTCTTTTTTTGGTTTCTTAGGTAAAGAAGGCATAACATTAATCGGCCGGCCTAATATTTCCTTACCATTCAAGGCTGCAATCGCAGAGAGCGCCTCCTGCTCATTAGGCATTTCCAGAAATCCGAATCCCCGCGATTTCTTGCCTTTTTTCTCCATTACAATTTCTACAGAAGAAACTGCGCCAAAGGCCGCAAAAACTTGATAAACATCTTCTTTCTTGGCTTCAAAAGATAAATTACCGACGAATATATTCATTTTAACCTCACGCTTCCTTATTAATCAACTAAATTTTACTCCCGATTTTCGACGTCAAAACATACTATAACATAACTGTTTTATTGTCAATGAATTACGAATAAGCTATTTAAATGTTATTCGGTTTCGTTCACAGCATAAGAATATGATCGTAACAAGTTCTAAGTGTTTACCAACAACATCTTGGTTTTAAATTTTAAACCTTAAAATAAATCCATTTCTTTTGTTTCATGTTCATAGGCGATTTTTGATATATTTTTGATTATCTTCTCTAGAGTGTTAAAATCTCTTCCTCTAGTCATTATACAAATCAAATATGGAAATTTAGGATAATACAACAATGCCACAATCATGCAGTTGCACCCTTTTAGTGAGTACATATCCCCCCGCATATTTTCTCTCTGCAAACTTATGAGCAACAGTAATATTATCCGGTACGCCAGCGACAATTCCATTCTTAAATTCTGTTTTAGATAAAAGCTCAATTGCTTTTGCAGATAAATCTTCATTTAAATAAGTACAGCTATAAAGGACACGAAAAAATGTAGCATAATCCTTAGCGGAAACCTGATACTCCGGTTCAGTCAAATCCGGAACAGGTATTTTTAGAGCTGTATACATACTAGAAATTAATCTAAAATCCATATTTCTAAGAAGGATCTCTTTGGCTATATTATCCGAATCTATAATCATATAACTTAACAGTTCATCAACAGTATAGAAATTACCTAGTTGCAAGCTAGCTTTTGAAACTATGTCTTGTGGTAGTACTTGTGTATTAAGTTCCGTATCATATTTTATTTATTTATCTAAGATAGCGGGATCTTTTTCTGACATCTTTAAATAAGCCAGCATAAGCGGAATCTTTATAAGGCTTACCGCGGCATAATTCTCATTTTCATTAACCCCTATCCAAGTACCATAGTTTAAGTGCCTAAGATACACTGAAACGCTTGAAATATCTCCTTTCTCTTTACATTCATTAACATATCCTTCAATAGCATATTTTATCCCTTCAAGCTTAACATCGCCACCCTGAGGATTTTCTACTGAAATCAACGGATTAACAAAATACCCTTCCGGAGTATACAGACGCTATATCTGAAGACGCGCAGTTACTTTTTCTTTAAAAATATTTATCTTATGCAGGAATAGGCCAACTACGATTCCTAAAAAAAATATAACTATGATAAAAAATCTATTTTTGAAGATCCGCATAATCATTATTTTAAAATGTACGTATCTAGTGACAGGAACTTTGATAGAATTACCTCCTATTATTTTTTTCACTAGCAGAATCTCTCATTACCCCGTATTGATTTATTTCATGTTAAGTATCTCTTTAAATAAGTAGGCTTTCTCGGGGAACTTCTTTATTGATTCTTCTGTTAGCTTTTTAAGTTTCTTGGTCTCCCCCAGTTGTTTATACAGAATAGAGAGCTCAATTCTTACTATCTGTTCATCAACAATTTTTGGTAATAAAGACCCGAGTTTTTCTTTTGTCCAATCCTGAAGATGGATATTTGGATAATCTTTTAATATTTTCTCTAATTCTTTTAATTTTCGCTGAGGGTCTGTTACGCTGAAGGTAGCAATCAAATATTGAGCATCGGCAGCCCAAATGCTATGCGGATTGGCCCGAACAAGATTTCGTAATTCTTCGATTAGATTTTCATATTTATCGGTAGGAGATAATGTTTGCGATGATTCCTTTACTAAAACCAAAGAAAGATCTTTAAAATTCTTCTCTACTTGATCCGCATATGATTTATGCAAAAATACAGAAAAAAATAATAAGCTAAGAATAATCGTCAATGCCTTTATTCTTTTCATCATCTCCTCCTTATGCAAACTATTACTTCGCATTCCTAAATTTTTCATCACCAAAATACTAAATTTGTTCTTATTGCCTTATAAAACATAGAATCTAGCTTAAAGAGTAACTAGTGCCCAAAGAACAACGGAAAAACAGGAAAATACACCCTGACACTCACAAGGTTATTAGTCAACAACTTATGTTAATACAACCTATCTGGCATTCAGAAATCATACAGTTTCTTCAGGTTGCTTTCGTTCGATTTGCTCTAGATGAATAGGCTAATAAAATTTCTCCGGCAATAACGGTTACCAGGACTCCAATAATGATCGGCAAAGCAGACCTCATAAAATCATGTCCTGGCTGTATAAATAACACCAATAACGCTATCAAAATAAATATTTCGGCCATAACCGCAAGAAGTATCGCAAACCAATCCGGGCCCGGCACTCGATAAGTCCTTTTAATGTTTTTATCTTTAATTCTTAAAATAATAAAACTTGGAAAAAGCATTAAATATGAAAACAGCCCGACAACAAGGCTGAAAGAGACCACGTGCCAGAATAGTTCACCTGCGTTCTTAGCGATAAGCCCATAAATAATAATTACAACGGTCGAGATAATTCCCGATACAACCGAAGCTCCAACCGGCGCCATACTCTTAGTCATCTTTCCTAATATTTTGGGCAATTCACCGTGGTTGGCGGCTTCGGCGACTGTTCGGTTCATTCCTAGATTCCATGCAACTATTTCCGCAAAAAGGGTAGAGGATATAAGAAAACCCAAAACCACGGTGATAACCTGCTTCATCCAGTGTCCGCTAAATGTAACTGTAAATACCTGGAGTATTCCGCTTGCGACATTTATTTCAGGAATTGGGATTACAACCCAAACCGCAAATGTTGTAATCAAATATAGCGAGGCTATCGCAATAGCAGACAAGATAACTGCTTTCGGGATATCGCGCGCAGGATTCTTCATTTCCCCGGAAGCCGCGGATATGAGCTCACAGCCTTCCAGGTTGTATATAATTATCGGAATAAATACGATGGCCGCGTTTAAATTCGGTATGATATTCGATATATTGATTTCGTTTGCAAATCGCCCATTCCTTAGAAAATATATTACAGCTGTAACAAGCATCCCGATTATCACCGCAAGCCTTGTAATCGTACCAAAATTAGGCACCCATTTTGAGACCCTGAGTGGACATAAATTAATTCCAGCTGCAATCCAAATCATTATAATCCCTATTAATACCTGCGTCCAAAGGCTCATATTCGGAAAAAACATATGCCCGATAATTTCCGCGATCGCAATATATATTGCAGGCACCCATAATGGCAAACTAACCCAGTAATACCAAGTGCTTCGCGCTGCGCATTTGTTTCCTAAGCCTCTCTTAATCCAGATATAAATACCGCCTTGCTCAGGGTAGGTGGAACCTAATTCAGCGGAGATCAAACCAAAAGGAAGAAAATAACCAACAATACATATCAACCACCAGGATACCGCCGAAGGCCCAATAGCAGCTGAAGTTGCTATGGCCTCTACGCCAAAAATCGCGCAAAACGAAAAAAGCGTAAGATCCCAAAATCCCAGTACTTTTTTTCTTTCCATTAGCTTCTAACCTTTAATAATCTACGCCACAACTATTAACTTATCAATATGATGCAAAAAAAAATCGGAGAGGCAGGGAGAATTAAGCCCTGCTTTTCCAACTCAATTATAGTCAATAACTTACGATTGCGCAACTCATTTGGTATACAGAAATCATACAGTTTTAGCCACAAGGATATTTTAAGAATTAACCCATTGAAGCTACTTTTTCTTCAGCTTCAATTAATCTAGAAGAAACAAACCTATCTATAGCTTCTTTCTCCATAAAACCTAAAAGCAATGAATCGCTATTGACAATAGGCAGATAATCAACGTTATACTTATCAATGATTTCTTCTGCTTCCAGCAAAGAAGAATCCGGGGATACTTTATTAGTTATTACAGGTTCCATAATATCATGGGCAATAACAAGATTTCCCGACTCGCTGTAAGTGAATGATTTTCTTATGCTCTCAATCGTAATGACCCCCTTTAGCTTTTTTTCTTTGTCCACTACTGGATAGGTATGATAACTACTTTTGCTAAAAATATTCAAAATATCTTTAAGCGACATATTTTCGAATATATAAGGCGGGTTCTTATCTATTATATGGCTGACATTCGTTTTACGCAGCACATCATCCTCTGTTATGTTCAATCCCACCTCCTGGGCCTTCACAACCGCATATTTAACACAAGGAGGGCCTAAAAGCTGAACCACGAATGTGGTAAGAGTCACGATAACAATTATAGAGTTTCCTATTGTTCCCGGAAATATTTGAGAGGCAAGAATAGAAAGGCCGATAGCCACACCCGCCTGACTAAAAAGGCAATAAGGTAAATATTGCGTAACCGTCTTGGGCGCGCCGGACCCTTTTGCTCCTAAGCGGGCTCCCATCATCTTACCGACAGTCCTGCCGACAAGATAAAGTGCGGCTATAATAATAGCGCTCATAGTAGTAACGTGTAAATCAAACTTTGCGCCCACAAGGACAAAAAATAACACATAGAATGGGGTGGCAAAACTAGAAATGAGTTTAAAAATTTCCTTGCTTAAACGAACCTCCTTATTGGCCAAGACAACGCCCATAGTCATCGCTGCCAAAAGCATATCTATCTTCATTATCAATGCCGACCCCAAGGCAAAAAGTATGCTACATAAGGAAAAAACTAAAATTTTATCTCTTTCCGCATATTTTCTGAGAATCTTAATAAGCGCTGCACTAAATATCAACCCAATAACAATACCCATTATAATTTCATAGATCGGCCTGGTAATTGCGGAAAAAACCGACGGACGAGCTCCCAACATCACGGGAGTAATGCTGCTTGCAAGCGCGAACAAAATCAGCGCTAAACCGTCATCTAAAGCCACTATGCCAAATACTGTAGTAGTTAACGGCCCGCGAGTCTTATACTCCCGAAGGACATCAGTAGTTGCAGCGGGAGCCGTAGCAGAGGCAATGGCCCCTAATAATAAGCCGAGTGCCCAATAATAAATACTATTTCCAAAAATAAGGCTGCCCAGGAACCCAACAAGAATAAAAACCGCCAAGAAAGCAGCTACCCCTTCGGCTAACAATATTACTAAAAACTGTTTGCCATAACGGCGGAATACTTCACCTTTAAGCTCCCCTCCGATCATAAAGCCTATGAGGCCTAATGCAAAATAATTAAAAGGAACCAAGACATCAATTATATCCTTATTAATAATATTAAATCCCGATTGGCCAAGCAAAATACCGCCGATAATGTAGCCAACAACCTGCGGTATGCGCAATTTTTGAAATAACCTGGCACCCATTGTCCCGACAAACAGAATCAGGCCAAGCAGGAATAACGCGTTCAGGTGAACATTAGATATCTTAGTAACCGTATTAGTTAATTGATTGAACATTTTCTTTAGTCAACCTCGAGGGAATTTTTGGGAAAATTGGGAAAATACGAAGCAATTGCCCTACTCTCGTCACTTTAGAACATTATAAAACTGACTCTATTGATTGTCAACGAGTATCAACCCAGATGTTTAAATTTAGGTTTATTACGGGATATTTCTACTTCTATAATTTTATATTGCGCAATCTAAGGGAGTTCCCAATCACAGATACCGAACTAAAGCTCATCGCTGCCCCGGCTATCATCGGGCTCAAAAGTAATCCTAAAAACGGATAGAGTATGCCGGCAGCAATAGGAACGCCTATGGCATTATAAATAAAAGCAAAAAACAAATTCTGGCGGATATTGCGCATA
Organism: Candidatus Omnitrophota bacterium; assembly: GCA_028712255.1. Classification (NCBI taxonomy): domain Bacteria; kingdom Pseudomonadati; phylum Candidatus Omnitrophota; species Candidatus Omnitrophota bacterium. The sequence goes on along the minus strand of JAQTQJ010000019.1, from coordinate 3,743 downwards.
ACTGCCCGGCTAAGCCTAAGCGCCTTAACAATTCCGAAAAGATCCCCCTTAACCAAAGTAATTCCTGCGCTCTCAATCGCCACATCCGTACCCGTACCCATGGCAACACCGACTTGGGCTTCAGCCAATGCCGGAGCATCATTAATGCCGTCACCGGCCATCATTACTCTTGCGCCCTGGCTCTTTAATTTCTTTACAATCTCCTGTTTATCTTTTGGTTCAAGGCCGGCATACACATCAGTAATTCCCAATTTTTTGGCGATGGCTTGCGCGGTTCTTTGATTATCGCCTGTCAACATAACAATCTCCAATCCCATTTTATGTAGAGCGCTAATTGCCTCAGGAGTTGATTTCTTTACGGGATCTGAAACTCCGAGTATGCCCGCTGCCTCTGCGTCAGCGACGACCCAAATAACCGTTTCGGCTTTTTCTTGAAACGCATCAGAATTCTTTCTTAATTCTTCAGATAAACTGATTCCGTTGGCTTCGATAAATTTTTGTTTTCCAAGTAAAACTGCTTTACCGTTAACTTTACCCTTAACTCCTGCGCCGGTTACGGATTGAAAATCCTCAACTGGCGCCAATACATAGTTTTTTTCTTTTGCATAATCAACTACACAGCGGGCTAACGGATGTTCACTGCTGGCCTCAATAGAAGCTGCTAAGCTCAACAAAGATTTCTCATCCCAACCACCTGCCATAATCGCGGCGGTTACCCGCGGCTTGCCGGCTGTTAAAGTGCCGGTTTTATCCGTAAGAACATGAGTTATCTTCTCGCACTTTTGGATCGCCTCGGCGTTTTTAATCAATATTCCTGACTGCGCGCCTTTGCCGACACCCACCATAATCGACATCGGCGTTGCCAAGCCTAAAGCGCAAGGGCAGGCAATAATTAAAACTGAGATAGCGCTGACTAAAGCATACGCTAAAGCCGGAGCCGGGCCGAATATAGACCAGATAATAAAAGCAATTACCGCACACCCTAAAACCACGGGAACAAAATATCCAGAAACTTGATCTGCAAGTTTCTGGATCGGCGCGCGGGTGGCTTGAGCATCAGCTACCATCTTTACAATTTGAGCAAGCAGCGTTTCAGAGCCTATTTTTTCAGTCCTCATCACAAAAGTACCCGTCTGATTAACAGTCGCCCCGACAACCCGGTCTCTCTCAATTTTCGCAACCGGTAACGGCTCGCCTGAAATCATTGATTCATCAATTGTGCTTTTTCCTTCGGTAATAATACCGTCTAAAGGCACCTTCTCTCCCGGGCGCACCCGCAATAAATCGCCTTTTTTAATTTGATCAATGGCAACATCCTCTTCTTTACCGTTTAGAATACGGTGCGCAACCTTAGCCGCAAGCCCAAGCAAAGCTTTAATCGCCTGGCCTGTCTGATTACGCCCCTTGGCCTCAAGGAGTTGGCCCATTAACACTAAAACCGTAATTACGCTAGCGGCTTCAAAATATAAACCGATCTGGCCATGCTGTTTTAATGACCCAGGAAAAATATCCGGGAATAGAATGGCTACCGCGCTAAAGCCGTAAGCTGCCCCCACGCCCATAGCGATTAAGGTAAACATGTTGAGGCTTTTATTTAATATTGATCTCCAGGCTTTAATAAAGAATATATTTCCCGCCCATAACACAACCGGCGTGGCGAAAATAAACTGCAGCCAACGTGATACTCCGGAAGGAATAATTGCTTTTAAGCTAAGCGCGGGAATCATCTCGCCAAGAGCCAGTAAAAAAACCGGCGCGGTTAAAATCAATCCGATCCAAAATTTTTTCCCCAAAACACGCGCTTCTTGATTTTCCTCTTCCGCGGCAGAAGGGAGTTTTTGCTTAAGCTGCATCCCGCACTTCGGACAATCCCCGGGTTCATCCTGCTGAATTTCAGGATGCATCGAACAGGTATATCCTGTTTTATTTTTTTGATCCATAATTACCCCCCCCCGGTACTTTATATCAAACACTCGAATTTAATTTATTATTAAACTCTCCCCAAGGAAAATAATTTCCGGGGCATTCGGTTCTTGCTCCGGGAACCTGGCCATGCCCCATAATCCGGCCTTCAGGAATTCTATAATATTCTCTTAAAATATTAACCAGATAAACTAACGCGTCCATCTGCTTTTCAGAAACTCTGCTTTTACTAAAATTACCCACCAGGCAAATGCCTATGCCTTTAGAGTTCATATCCGAGGCGTGGCAATGGGCGCCCTTCTGTTGTTTTATCCAGCGCGGCGTAGCCTCAATCTGACCGTTCTTCTTGCCATCGGTCCCGTTATCGATGACAAAATCATACCCTATACCTGCCCAGCCCTTACGCTTGTGCAATTTATTAAAATTAAGCGAATTACCTTCATCCGTTGCGCTATGGTGGATAATAATATATTTCCATTTATCCGAAGGGTACAAAGCAATTACCGGTTTTATAGGAGCTGCCTGCGGGACAAGCAGGCGTTGGCCGATCTCTAATTTTTCGGGTGTTTTTAGATTATTTGCCCGGGCAATATCCCCTATTTTAACATCATACATCTTGCTTATGCGCCAGATGGTCTCTCCGGGAGCTACGATATGAAAAACGTTTTGTCTTAAGAAGGGGCCTGCTGGCTGCGTGTAGATCCGCGGGCCGCTAGGCACCGTCGGCTTAATCGGTGCTCTCGCGCAAGAGCTTAAAACAACCGTTAAACCTATAATTATCCATAAACTTGAAGCTCTCTTCATTTTTACCCTAAATAATTAATTCCCTAAAACTTATGGAGAAATATCCGCTAATTTACTGGAACCTTCTCAAAATGCTGGTAATCTTTCAGGGATTTCCAATTACCTCCCCAGGTCCAACCCAAACGTATAAAACTTTTTACAACCACAGAATCGCGGCTAAGTGTTCCCGGTTTACGTATATCATATACCGCATTAGGCGGTAATACAATACCCCCTTTAATATAAGGATTTTGCGCCGGATTAATATCAACGGCAAAACCATAGGCATGCCTAGAGAGAGATTTTCCGCCGGTTACCTTTCTATAATTAAACGCGGAGGTATTATTGGCGAGCATGGATTGATCATCATCATTCCATTTTCCATTCTTAAGGAACCGGCTGGAGGAAATAGGAATGACAGAGGTAATCGGAAACTTATTTGCTAAAGCTATCCGGAAAACCTCACGGATATCTTTTATAAGCCTTTTATCTATGACAAGCTGGCCCTGGTGTATTTTACCATCAAATGAATAGTACAATACTTCTACTAATCCCTGTTTTTCTTTAAATTCAGGCGGCGCATACTTCCTTAACGCCTCGGATAAGGTGATATTACTGTCGATAATCGGATTCCGCAGAGAACCGGCTGGAAATTGCTTAAGCTTTACGGACGGCGCCCTCTCTACGCCGCTAACCCAGGCAGCGCAACCGGATAAAATCGCACTCAGAAATAAAAAGAAAAAAACTAAATATTTCTTGGCCATCTCTTGCATTCACTTGGAAGGCTTCACAGAGAGGCGCCGCCTCAATTTTTCGACGGAAGGAACCTTCCGTCCCTTGTTTGAAGCAGCGCCCTATCCTTGTTGGCGGACGCGAATGCAACTAATTCGAACCGTGTCCGAAATAAAAACTAAGATAATAATTCCTGTACAAACTACTGTTATATTATATAAGAGTATCTCCCAAAAAGCAAAAGAATTACATAAGCTCGGAATGTCTTTTGAAGCTATAGCGAAAACTTTTAAAGTAAGTAAGAA
>JAQTQJ010000018.1 GCA_028712255.1 Candidatus Omnitrophota bacterium | reverse complement strand
GGAATATCGAAATTATTTCCGAAATAGTCGGAGAGGAAAGGGTAATCGCAGGAATCACTAGTGAAGGTGCAACTCTAATTGATATCGGTAAAATTCGCCATTGCGGCCGCGGAGAAACTATAATCGGTACAATTAACGGAAAAACACCGGTTGAAATACGCTCAATTCGTGAAATATTTAATAAAATAGGCTTCGAAACTAAAATGTCGCGCGACATAAAAAGCCTAATCTGGTCAAAACTAATTATTAACGTGGGAATTAACGCTTTAGCCGCTATTACCCGCTTGCCAAATGGAAAACTTATAGAACATGAAGGTACAAAAAGAATCTTAAGAGATGCAGTTACCGAAGCAACTCGTATCGCTAAAAGAAAGCGCATAAAATTAATCTTTGATGATCCGCTGGCAAAAGTAGAAGCGGTTTGTGAAAGCACATCTGCCAATCTTTCCTCAATGCTTCAGGATGTATTAAGGAAGAAACGTACCGAGGTTGACTTTATCAACGGAGTAATTGTACGTTTAGGGCAAGAGCTGGGAATCAGCGTTCCAACTAATAAATTCCTGCTTGACTTAATAAAAACTATCGAATTAAGTTACGAGTATTCGGTAAAAATATAGAAAATAATAATAAACCCGAAACTCCAATATAAGGTATAAGCGGTAAGCCGTAAGCTTACAGCTTAAAACTTACAGCTTATTTTAGGATTTAGAGTTTAGTATTTCGAGTTAAGGATAACACAGATGGCTTTTACTTCAAAAATCCGTAAATACTTAGTTGCTTTCCTAATAATTGGCTGGGGATTCAGCTTGGTTTATTTTTTTTTAAAGAATAAATAAACTAAGGGGACGGTTCGATTTTTTATTTCCTGATTTGATTAAAAAATAGAACCGTCCCCTAGATTTCCAAGAATATGAATATTAAAGAGATCATGGAATTAAAAAATAGCCGTAAAATTACGATGCTAACCGCATATGACTATCCTATTGCAAATTTAGTTGATAAAGCGGGCATAGACATGATTCTTGTAGGAGACTCATTGGCTAATGTGGTACTTGGCCTTGAATCAACTACCCAGGTCGGTATGCCGGAGATGCTACACCACACCAAAGCCGTCAGGCGCGCTGTTAAAAACTCTTTACTTATTGCTGACATGCCTTTTAGTTCATATCAGCTTAATCCAGGGGATTCAGTAAAAAATGCCGCACGATTCATTGAAGAAGCCGGAGCTGGCGCAGTAAAATTAGAATGGTTTTCGCAAGCACCGAAGGTAGCTGAACAAATTATAAAGGCAGGTATCGCAGTAATGGGCCATATAGGCCTAACCCCCCAGACTGCGGATAAAATCGGAGGGTTCAAAGTCCAGGGCAAAAATGCCCAAACTGCTCAGCAACTTATTGATCAGGCTTTAATTTTAGAAAAATTAGGATGTTTTGCCATACTTCTCGAATGTATACCTGATAAAATATCTGAATTAATCACTAAAAAACTTCATATACCAACTATTGGCATAGGCGCAGGCATTCATTGTGACGGCCAAGTTCTGGTAATCAACGATATGTTAGGCCTCTTTCAACGTTATACTCCAAAGTTCGTAAAGAAATACACAGACCTAACTTCAGTTATTTTAAAGGCAGTTGAAGATTTTAAAAATGAAGTTATTCAGGAACAATTTCCTACATTAAATCATTCTTTTACTATTAAAGAGGAAGAACTTAAGAAAATTGACAGTCATTCCCGCGAAAGCGGGAATCTATAAAAATGGCTATCATCATGGGTTCCCAACCAAAACATTCGGGAATGACGCCTAATGGCTAATCTACGCAGCAATGTTATAAAATATATTCTCATCACATTAATACTTTTATCCGGCTTCACCTTTGTGATTAAATTTGCCGGGCAAAATTTATTAATACAATATATCTCTTACGGCATTGGCGATTGCAAAACAATCCCTATTCTTTGCATGGAACCGGAAGCAAAAGTCTTCCAGCCTCAAGAGCCTTCAGAAAATTACCTTCAAGAATTAGTACCTCAAAAGTTTCCGCATATGTCCATTCTCTGCCCCAAGGGTTTTACTATAGTGCAGGAATTAATCAAAAGACCGTACTATAAAAAGAATAGGTGGCTGGATAACGGAAGAATAATCTATCTCCTGTATCAAGAGCCGGGAGAATTTCTAAAACTTTACCCGGATGTAAAAAAACAAAGGGTAAACAATAATTACGAGTTTATGGAAAGATTAAACTACGCAAATCTAAGTAAAGTTAAAAATATAACTGACGCTTTTTTTGTTATTATGAAAAGCGTATTTACCCCTGACCTAAAAAACCAAAGAATCGTCAAGATGATTAAATTCCAAACACACCAATTCCGAGGCTTTATTAATTACAATCTCTGTTGCACGGACAGTTATTACGATTGCAATATTATAGACACCAGGGATAATTTTTATAAAGTATACATTAAAGATATTGGGAATAAGCTAGACTTAAACAAAGTATTTATGATTATCTCGAGTATAAAACCGATAGAATAATTAAAGATTAATACTAATGGACTTTTTTAAACAAAAAAATATTAACGGAACGAATGGCAGCCAGAAGGCTCAAGTTTTGGATTTTGACTATCCTAGATGCACTAAAGAAGTTATTTTTGAAAAATTATCTACTTCTCAAAAAGGTATTACGGAACAAGAGGCCAAAAAACGGCTGCTAGAATACGGCCTTAATGAGCCTGCCAAGAAAAAAAAACGTAATATACTCAAGGAGATTTTTTCCAAATTTCTAAATCCTCTGGTCATAGTCCTGCTAGTCATCGGCTCTTTTTCATTATTTTTTGGAGAAAAAATCAGCGCCTTAATAGTTTTTCTTATGGCGGTTATGAGCGTCATGCTTGCTTTTGTACAGGAGCACCGTGCAAGTAAAGCAGCTGAAAAGCTCAGCGAAATGGTACGCACTACCGCCACAGTACTGCGCAATGGTAAATCCAAAGAAATAAGTATCCGGGAAATTGTCCCCGGGGACATAGTCGACCTTTTCGCAGGAGACATGATTCCTGCTGACTTAAGGATTATATCCTGTAAAGACCTATTCATTAATCAGGCCTCTTTAACAGGAGAATCTTTTCCTATTGAAAAAATATCCACTCCAATCACTCCAAAAAATAATTCTATATCTGAATTAACCAACATCGCTTTTATGGGTTCCAGCGTAGTGAGCGGCACAGCGCTGGGCATAGTCATCAAAACAGGTATCGCTACCCAATTCGGAGAACTTTCCCGTCGGCTATCAACTATGCGCATAGAAACCAGTTTTGATAAAGGTGTAAATAAATTTACCATGCTCATGGTCAAAGCGATGATTTGTATGGTTATGTTTATTTTTGCTATCATAGCTTTTCGCCACGGTAATCTAATTGAAGCGCTACTATTCTCCTTAGGAGTTGCGGTAGGGCTAGCACCAGAAATGCTGCCAATGATAGTAACCCTGAATCTTTCTAAAGGCGCCATCTCTATGTCAAAGAAAGATGTCATCGTAAAACGCTTGAATTCCATACAGAATTTCGGCGCTATGGATGTCCTGTGTACCGATAAAACCGGTACTCTCACTATGGACAAAATCGTCTTAGAAAAACACTGCGATGTAGTTAGAAAAGAAGATGAGGATACCTTACGCTACGCCTACATAAATAGTTTTTATCAAACTGGGCTTAAAAATCTTTTAGATCGAGCAATTCTTAAACATGAAAAACTACTAGTAAAAGAATACACAAAAATCGATGAGATACCTTTTGATTTCTCCAGAAAAATCATGTCCGTTGTTGTAGCCTCAGAAGATAAACATAAAATTATTTCAAAAGGCGCTCCGGAGGAAATATTCAAAAGATGCCTTCAATATGAGTTAGACGGGGAAATCTTTGACATAGATCCGTTGATCATTTCGGATTTAAAAGAAGAATTTGATTCTTTAAGCGCTGACGGCTTTAGAGTCTTAGCTATTGCATATAAAAATTTTGAGAATAAAAAAGAGGCTTATTCAAAAGACGATGAGAAAGAATTAATACTAAAAGGTTATATTGCTTTTCTCGACCCCCCAAAACCTAGCTCAAAAAGAGCAATCCAAGCGCTTAAAAAACTAGGAGTAGATTTTAAAGTTTTAACCGGAGACAACGAACTAGTTACAAAAAAAATTTGCAGCGAAGTGGGTTTGAATGTAGAAGGGTTAGTAACTGGTGAAACCGTAGAAAAATTAGACAATTTTCAATTGAGGGAATTAGTAAAAACAACTAATATTTTTGCTAGACTATCACCCCTGCAAAAAGAGAGGGTAATCGGGGCGCTTCATGCAAACGGCCACATTGTAGGGTACCTGGGAGACGGTATAAACGACGCTCCTGCTTTAAAAACTTCAGATGTCGGAATTTCAGTAAATAACGCTGTAGACATTGCCAAAGAATCTGCAGATATTATTTTACTAAAAAAGAGCCTTATGGTTCTAGAAGATGGAGTAATCGAAGGCAGGAGGACATTCGGAAACATTGTCAAATACATCAAAATGGGTTCAAGCTCCAACTTTGGTAATATGCTCAGCATGACCGGAGGCAGCCTATTTTTACCTTTTCTACCTATGCTCCCTATTCAAATACTACTAAATAATTTCCTTTATGATGTATCACAAATAGCAATACCAACGGATAAAGTTGATAAAGAATATGTTATAAAGCCAAGGCCCTGGAATATAAAATACATCAGAAATTTTATGGTAATTATTGGGCCGATTAGTTCAGTATACGACTTTCTTACCTATGGGGTTATGTTATTTATTTTCCACGCGCAAGCTGAACTCTTCCATACGGGATGGTTTATTGAATCATTATGCACTCAAACTCTAGTTATACATATAATTCGTACCGGGAAAATTCCTTTTATTGAGAGCCGGCCAAGCAGGTTCTTAATATTCATGTCAGTTGCCATAGTATCTATAGGCATTGCCATACCATTTACCGCGCTGGCTAAGCCTTTTGGATTTGTAAAACCGCCACCAATGTATTTTCTAGTATTATTTATTATGGTCGTTACTTATTTATTCTTTGTCCAAGCCGTCAAAAAATGGTTTATCAGAAAATACGGTTATGAATAGAATAATGGGACCGTTTCTATTTTTCAACTCAAGAACCAATAAAAATAGAAACGGTCCCATTATTCCTTGACTTTTAACTAAAATTGAGCTAAAAATAAAAGATTATGGAAGAAAATTTAATGGATAAGATCGCTTCTCTATGTAAACGCAGAGGTTTTATTTTTCAGGGAAGCGAAATTTATGGCGGCTTAAGCAATACCTGGGATTACGGCCCATATGGCGTGGAATTAAAAAATAACCTTAAGCGCGCATGGTGGAAGGCGTCTGTCTACGAAAGAAATGATGTCTTAGGGATGGACGCAGCTATTCTTATGCACCCTCGCGTCTGGGAAGCCAGCGGCCACGTAGAAAACTTCTTTGATTTAAAAAGCGATTGCAAAGTTTGTAAAAAGCGTTTTAAAACCGCGGACCTTAAAGATAAAACAAAATGCCCGGAATGTAAAGGCGAACTTACTGAATCTCGGCCGTTCAATTTAATGTTTAAAACTCATCAGGGCCCAGTAGAAGACGCCTCAAACCAAATCCATCTGCGTCCTGAAACCGCCCAAGGAATGTTTGTAAACTTCCTGAACATCCTTGATTCAAAACATCCAAAACTTCCTTTTGGCTTAGCACAGATTGGTAAATCATTCCGTAATGAAATTACCCCAGGAAACTTTATTTTCCGCACGCGTGAATTTGAACAAATGGAGATCGAATATTTTTGCAGGCCGCTTGATGCAGACATGGCTTATGAGGCCTGGGTTGAAGAAAGATTTAATTGGTATTTAAACCTTGGCATAAAAAAGGAGAACTTACGTAAACGCCAGCATGACAATAAAGAACTTGCTCACTATGCCAAAGCCTGTACTGACATTGAGTATAGTTTTCCATTTGGCTGGAGTGAACTTGAGGGAATCGCCAACCGCACGGATTTTGACCTAAAACAACATTCTAAATTTAGCGGTAAAGAACTACAGTATTTTGATGATCAAAAGAAAGAAAGATTTTATCCTTATATCATTGAGCCGTCTGGAGGAGTAGATAGAAGCATCCTGGCAATATTAGTCGACGCCTACCATGAAGAAAAAGTAAAAGAAGATATTCGCGTAGTCTTAAAATTAAACAAAGAATTGGCTCCCACTAAAATTGCTGTACTGCCTCTTTTACGGAATCGCCCGGAAATTGTAGAATTGACTAAAAATATCGCTAAAGATTTAAAAAAATCTTTTATCACGGTTTATGATGATACTGGAGCAATCGGTAAGCTCTACCGCAGGCAAGATGAAGTAGGGACACTATTTTGCGTAACCGTAGATGTTCAAAGCTTAGAAGATAGGCAGGCCACAGTGCGTAGCAGAGATACGATGTTACAGGAAAGAATTAATATTACTAGGTTAAAAGATTACTTCGTTGAGAAATTAACTTAGGAACTAAACAAGCCGTAAGCGATAAGCTATAAGCTTACAGCTTAAAACTTACAGCTTATTTAGGATTTCAACAGAAAGGAAGGGTTTAAAAAGTAATGGCAAAGAAATACGTTTACTCCTTCGGTGGAGGCAAAGCAGATGGTAACGAAAGCATGAAGAACCTCTTAGGTGGCAAAGGCGCCAACCTTGCAGAGATGGCCGGTAATAAAGACCTAATGCTCCCAGTACCCGCGGGGTTTACCTGCACAACAGAGGTCTGCACATATTATTACCAGAATAAAAAGAAATACCCCAAAGAATTAAAAGGACAGGTTTTACTGGCTCTGGAAAAAGTAGAAAAATTAATGGGAAGAAAATTCGGAGATATGAATAATCCGCTTTTATTCTCTGTGCGCTCTGGAGCAAGAAAATCCATGCCTGGAATGATGGAAACGGTTTTAAATGTCGGCCTGAATGAATTAACTATCCCCGGCCTGATCAAACAGAGTGGCCAAAACAGCCGTTTTGTTTACGATGCTTACCGACGATTAATCATGATGTATTCTGATGTCGTGATGGAGAAGGCTGCCGGAATCGAACCTAAAGGCGAAGAAGGAATCCGTAAACAGTTAGAAGTAATCATGGCCGCATTTAAGAAATCCAAAAACTATGCCAGTGATACAGATTTAAATGTTGATGATTTGAAAAAACTCTGTAGCCAATTTAAGATTAAAATCAAAGAAGTACTGGGTAAAGAATTCCCTGATGACCCCATGGAACAACTATGGGGAGGAATTGGCGCAGTATTTTCTTCCTGGAACGGAAAACGCGCAATCAGCTACCGCAGAATCGAAAGTATTCCGGATGAGTGGGGCACAGCCGTAACCGTACAAACCATGGTTTTCGGAAATATGGGCGATGATTCTGCAACCGGAGTTGCCTTTACGCGTAACCCGGGAAACGGAGAAAATAATTTTTACGGTGAATATCTGATTAATGCCCAAGGTGAAGATGTAGTTGCCGGTATCCGTACTCCGGCCCCGATCAATGAATACTCAACCTCAAGCCACAATAAAAACCTGCTCACTTTAGAAAAAGCAATGCCTAAAATCTATAAAGAACTTTATTCAATACAAAACCGTCTTGAAAAACATTATCATGACATGCAAGATATTGAGTTTACTATCGAAAAGGGCAGGCTTTTTATGCTGCAATGCCGCATAGGCAAGCGCAATGGCCCGGCAGCAGTACGTATGGCAGTAGATATGGTTAAAGAAAAGATGATTAAAAAAGAGCAGGCGGTAATGCGCGTAACTCCAGCGCAGCTTGATGAATTACTGCATCCGATTATCGATCCTAAAACTGAAATTACTGTTAAACCTTTTGCCAAAGGTTTACCTGCAGGCCCGGGAGGAGCAAACGGCCAGATCGTTTTCTCATCAGCCGATGCAGTAGCTTGGGCAAAAACCGGTAAAAAAGTAATCCTTGTGCGCGAAGAAACTAATCCTGAAGATGTCGAAGGCATGCGTGTTGCCCAGGCAATTCTTACAGCCCGCGGCGGTATGACTAGCCACGCGGCATTAGTCGCCCGGGGTTGGGGAAAATGTTGTATTGTCGGATGCAGCTCTATACATGTTGATATTGAAAACAAAACTTTGCATGCTGACAATAAAACTTTAAAAGAAGGCGATTGGATTACCTTAAATGGGACTAAGGGTAATGTTTACGAAGGCCAGCTTCCGATGATGGATGCTACTGAAGAAAACATGATCCTTTCAGAATTTTTAAAAATGTGCGATGGGATAAAGAAATTGGGTATTCGCACTAATGCTGACACCCCGGAAGATGCTCAAAAGGCGCTACAATTCGGAGCAGAAGGTATTGGGCTTTTCCGCACCGAACATATGTTTTACGGAAAAGGCTCTAATCAACCGCTGTTTTTGCTGCGCAAAATGATTATCTCTAAAACTGTTCAGGAAAGACAAAAAGCATTGGATGAATTATTCCCTTTTGTAAAAAAGGATATCAAAGGAACCATCGCAGCTATGGACGGCTTCCCAGTAGTCATCCGCCTGCTTGATCCGCCGTTGCATGAATTTGTGCCGCGCGAACAAGCAAAACTCCAGCAGCTTGCAAATGATTTAAAAATCGATATGCAAGAATTAGCTAAGAGGGCAGAGGGCCTGCATGAATCCAATCCAATGATGGGGCACCGCGGCGTACGCCTGGGAGTAACTTATCCTGAAATTAGCGCAATGCAGATACGGGCGATTTTAGAAGCAGCCGCTGAATTAGCCAAAGAGGGCAAAGATCCTTACCCGGAGATTATGATCCCGGTTGTCTGCGATGTAAAAGAATTAAAGAATCAATTTACCATTGCTGAACAAATATATAAGGAAGTGCTGGCTAAATATGGACTGAAGAAATTAAAATACCTTCTGGGAACGATGATCGAAATACCGCGCGCGGCAATTGTTGCGGATAAATTAGCAACGCTCGCCAAGTTTTTCTCATTCGGAACCAATGATCTAACCCAGATGGGTTTTGGTTTCTCAAGAGACGACATTGGAGGATTCCTCCCAGATTATATTCAAAAGGGAATCCTGCCAGAAGACCCATTCCAAAGCATCGATCAAGAGGGAATTGGAGAACTAATTAAAATGGGTATCAAACGCGGGCGCTCAACCAATAAAAAACTAGAAGTAGGTATCTGTGGAGAGCATGGCGGCGAACCAAAATCCGTAGAGTTCTGCCATAACGTAGGCATGGATTATGTCAGCTGTTCACCTTTCAGGGTACCAATTGCAAGGTTAGCTGCAGCACAGGCTGTATTGAAGAATAAAAAGTAAATCAAGGGACCGTTTCTATTTTTTACCTAAAAAATAGAAACGGTCCCAATTAAACCTATGGAAGCCCTAAAAACATATCTTAAAGAAGTTCGGCTGATTCCTCTTTTAACAGCCAAACAAGAAATAGAATTAAACAAAAGAATTCGTAAAGGTGATGAAATTGCGCGTAAGGAGATGATCCGCGCAAATCTTCGCTTGGTCATTAATATCGCAAAACGTTATATGCGCATGGGAACACCATTTTTGGATTTAATCGAAGAAGGAAACCTGGGATTAATAAAAGCGGTTGAGAAATTCGATCATCGTAAAGGTTTTCGTTTTTCAACCTATGCTGCCTGGTGGATTAGGCAGGGGATCACCCGATCAATCAGCGAACAAGGAAAAATGATCCGCGTTCCAGTGTATATGAATGACCTAATCACTAAATGGAAAAAGAATAAGGAACGCCTAAGCCAAAAATTAAAACGTATCCCTACAAATGAAGAGATCGCTAAAAAATTGAAGCTTTCACCTGAAAAAATGAAACAAATTAATTTTTGGATGTCCAGCACCACTTCATCCTTAGAAGCGCCAATCGGTGAAGGCGATGAGAATCAAGTATCAGATTTAGTTGAAGATAAAAATGCTGTCCCTCCGGATGCAGGGATCGAAAGGATACTCGACCGGGAAAGAGTAGATAATCTCCTGGAAACCATGGCTGAGCGGGAAAGAGAAATTCTTGACTTGCGTTTTGGGTTAACTAATACTAAACAAACTTTAGCAGAAGTTGCCAAAAAGTTAGGTGTTTCGCGTGAAAGAATACGCCAGATCGAAGCGACGGCTTTAAAGAAATTGAGAAAATTTGCCGCAAGCCAACAAAAGGAACTCCAATGAATAACTCTTTGCTAGAAAAATCCATAAGAAATATCTCCGACTTTCCTAAACCGGGGATCCTTTTTCGAGATATCACTACTTTGATACAAAACAGAGCTGCTTTTAAAAAAGCTGTTGATTTGTTGTCTAAAAAATATAAAGGTAAAGGATTTGATAAAGTAGTAGGGATTGAAGCACGTGGATTTATATTTGGGGCGGCTGTTGCAAATAAAATCGGCTCCGGCTTTGTTCCGGTACGCAAAAAAGGCAAGCTACCCTATAAAACGATTTCTATAACTTACGAGCTAGAATACGGAACCGATACCCTAGAAATCCACAAAGATGCAATTACCCCCGGTGAAAAAGTTTTAATTATCGATGACCTTTTAGCTACCGGCGGAACGGTCAAAGCAGCTACTGAGTTGGTCAAACAACTAGGGGGAAAAATCTTAGGAGTTGGCTTTGTCATCGAGCTAGTTGATTTACACGGAAAAGATAAATTAAAAGAGTATCCACTGTATTCTTTAATTAAATTTCACGGAGAATAAATCTGCCCCTGTAGCTCATAAGGATAGAGCAGCAGTTTCCTAAACTGCGTGCGGCAGGTTCGATTCCTGCCAGGGGCATAATTATAGGAAGACACCCGGCGCTAATCGGAATTGCGCCGGTGTTGTGTCCGTACACAATGTACAATTTACATGCACATACATTTTTAAGCGACGGAGATCTGCTTCCTTCAGAAGTAGTAGTACGCTATCAGGACAAGGGCTATAAAATAATTGCGATTACCGATCACGCCGATTACAGTAACATAAAACAAATCGCAAAAGCAATTGTGGAATTCTGCAAACGCTGGCCGAAGAATTCCGGAATTAAAGTTTTGCCTGGAATCGAATTAACACATTTACCTCCAGAGCAGTTTAAACCACTAGCCTCTTTGGCAAGAAAAGAAGGAATTAAAATTATTATTGCCCATGGAGAAACTCCGGTTGAGCCTGTAACAAAAAATACTAACCATTTAGCCCTTTTAGCAGACATCGATATCCTCGCCCACCCTGGATTGATTTCAGATGAAGACACCAAGATTGCCAAAGAACGCGGAATTTTTCTGGAGATTACCAGCCGCTCAGGCCATAGAGAAACAAATTTCCATGTAATAAATCAAGCTAGAAAATTCGGCGCAAAATTGATTTTGAATAATGACAGCCATGCTCCGGAGGATATTTTAACCTGTGAACAACTGATAAAAACGGGGCTTGATTATGGATTAACCCAAACTGAAATTGATACAATCTATCAGAATGTAAAAAAGTTTTTAACCAAGAAGGTCCTTCCTTAGAAAGGCAAAGGAGGGTCTACCCCAGTGGGGTAAGGAGGTAAAATGAGGCTTTTTAAACTGTTTTTCTTTATTTTTACATGCCTAATCACAAGCAGCTCTTTCGTTGGCTGCTCCACTTTTTCGGACAATTCGAAATCCACCAACTCAGGAATGCTTGAACCTCAGGCAATTTTAAAATTTAATGATGTACCAATTCCTGTGGGCCTAAAACCATTGCCTCAGGCATCATATTCCTTCGAAAGCTCAGGAGTACGCGTTGGAGTCTTAAAATACCAAGGTAAAGCTAGCCCAGACCAGATAATTAATTTTTATAAAGAACAGATGGCTATGTACAACTGGAACCTGGTAAACATCGTAGAATACGGCCATAGGCTGATGAACTTTGAACGCGAAAATGAAAGCTGTATTGTCACCCTGGAACCCAAAGGAAACAATGTAATACTCACTATTTCCCTAGGGCCAAAATCTCAAGCCGTGGCTAAAAGGTCTAAATCGCCAGTAAAATAAAAAACTCTTGACAAATATAGAGTTATATGTAAAATATCTATAATTAGTTAGGAAAATTATCCTAGGCAATAACGTTATAAAGCCTAGTTAACTATATATAACATAACAGTTAATAAAAAGGAGGAGAAAAAAATGGGTAAACGCTTAATAGTAGTATTAGCGCTTGCTTTGATAGTCGGGCTGACATTTAGCGCCGCCTATGCAGAAGTGCAGAATGTAAAAGTTTCCGGAGACATTTTAGCAAGTGGAGTATCAAGACATCATTTCAATTTGGCATCAACTGGTGCTGACAAGAGCGTCTTGAAACAAAACTTCTTAATGAGCCAGATCAGATTACGCGTTGATGCTGATCTTACTGATAATGTCATGGCAACCGTAAGACTTATCAATGAGAGAATCTGGAACGGACAGATGGATACTGGAGCCGCTAATAGCAATAATGGAAATATTGATTTAGACCTTGCTTATGTTACTCTAAAAGAATTTTTGTATTCACCTTTAACTTTAACTATAGGCCGTCAAGAAATTAAATTCGGTAATGGTTTTGTTATTGGCAATGCAAAAATTGCCGGCACCTCATCAACCATTCCTACTGATTTAACGGAAAGAAAAGCCTTTGATGCAATTCGCGCAACTTTAAACTATGATCCATTGGTAGTGGATTTAGTTTATGCTCAAGTAAAACAAGCCATGACAACTGATAGAAATACTATCAGCCTAACTGGTATTAATGCCACATATGCATTAAACAAAAAGACTGATGTTTCTGTTTATTACTGGCTAAAAAGAGATAATAATACTGCTCCTGTTGCTACCGGGACCAGAACAGATCAACTTTCAACATTTGGCGCTTTAATTTCTAGTTCTCCAATTGAAAATCTAACTGCTTCTTTAGAAGCTGCTTATCAACTTGGAAGAAACGCTGCTTCGGCTACTGGTGCAAAAAAACATGATGCCTGGGCATTACAGGCAATGACAGACTATACTTTTGCCAAAGTAAAAACTACTCCTAAGATTGGTGCTTCTTATACCTATCTTTCTGGAGACCAAACTGGTGGCACTAGAAATTCTGGTTGGGATTCTCTGTTTTATGATCAAAAACTCAACAATATAGTTTACACACTATTACCTTTCTCAAATATGAATGCTTTCAATTTAAAAGGTAGTATGAAACCTGTTGAAGATGTAACTATATCTGCGATTTTCGGATACTATGGAGTAGCTCAAAAGAATGCTGCAGCGTTTACTGCTCCACATTCCTATGATAATGCAACTGCATATCTAACAACTACTGCGTATACCGGAAAAACACACCTTGGTGAAGCCCTTGATATTACTGCAACTTATGATTATACCGAAGATGTGCAATTTGGTATAACTGGTGGAGTCTTCAGACCAGGCCCTGCGCTTGCAGCTAATGGAAAATCAGCACAGCAAGTAATTGGCTCAATGAAAGTAGTATTCTAATACAGTTTATGTAGAAAACATTAAACCCTCGGGGGGTAATCCTCCGAGGGTTTTTTAATACCTAAAATTATGGTAAATCTTGCTTTTATTTTTCATATGCACCAACCATATTATAAGAATCTCCTGACGCAAGAGAGCGATTTGCCTTGGGTCAGGCTACACGGCGCCAAAGATTACCTAGACATGGTGCAAATCCTGGGAAAATTCCCTAAAATAAAACAAACTTTTAATGTTGTTCCATCTTTATTTGAACAGATTGAAGATTACAATAACGCAAACGTAAGAGATAGATACCTTGAATTAAGCAAAAAACCAGCAGTAGAATTGTCTAAACATGACAAAGAATTTATTCTGCAAAATTTTTTCTCTATAAATAAGGATAAGGTAATATCAACTTTCCCGCGTTTTTATCAACTTTATTCTAAAAAACATAACAACCTGAAATTCTCTACTCAAGATTACCTGGATTTACAGTTACTATTTAATCTAGCATGGATTGATCCATCTTTTAGGCAGAATACCCCTGAATTAAAAAAAATAGTATTAAAAGAAAGGTTTTTCAACGAGCAGGACAAAACGATTGTTTTAGATAAACAACTATGCATACTAAAAGAAATTATTCCTACATACTGTCTTTATAAACAAAATAACCAAATCGAAATTAGTGTAACTCCGTATTATCATCCAATCTTGCCATTACTTTACTCAACCAATATCGCCAAAGAAGCAAACAATAAAACACACCTACCTAAAGAAGAATTTAGCTACCCGCAGGATGCTAAATATCAAATTGATAGTGCAGTTAAATATTATAACGAGAGGTTTGGTTGCGCACCCTCGGGAATGTGGCCTTCGGAAGAAGGGGTAAGCGAAGAAATCCTACCGTTTATTATTAAATCAGGCATAAAATGGATTGTTACTGACGAGGCAATTTTATTTAAATCTTTAAGAACAAAAAAGCGTGATACTAATCTTCTTTACAAGCCCCACTTATTAAAAATAAAAGAAGGCCAACTTAATATTGTTTTTCGTGACCGTAACCTTTCAGATCTAATCGGATTTTCTTATCAAGGAATGACAGAAATCGACGCCGTAAATAATTTTATGAAACATCTAGAAAATATCAATAAAGTATTTTCCGGCAAAGGCCAAAAAGAAAAAAATATTCTGGTAACAGTTGCTATGGATGGAGAAAACGCTTGGGAATATTTTCGTAATGATGGGCATGACTTTTTGGAATTATTTTATGGGCATATATCCGAGGCATCATTTGTAAAAACTACTACAATCAGCCAGTACTTAAAAGATAATCCTTCAAAATCTGAAATAAAACATCTGGCCCCCGGAAGCTGGATCTATGGAGAGTTTGGAAAATGGATCGGTAATCCTTATAAAGTAAAAGCATGGGAATGGCTGACAGATGCGCGCAAAGCAATAAAAGAAATTCCAGACCCAAGTGATTTAGCTTGGAAACAAATACATATCCTAGAAGGCAGTGACTGGTTTTGGTGGGCTGGTGAAGACCCTGATGGATCATTTGACCGGTTGTTCAGGCTACACTTAACTAACTTTTATAAATTAATAGACAAAAAGTTTCCGGCATACTTAAAAGACCCCTTAACCCCTTGACATAAATAGGGTTTTATGTTATAAAGTATTCTCAAATGATGCCATCGCTTTCTTAATATCAAATGTTAGCTTTAAAAAAGAGGCGTTAAGGGGAAAGTATAAAAATAAAAAAGGTGTTGGGTGAATAAGAAAGAAATCTATGAGCATCTGGCCAATATTTATCTAGATGCCTCATCTAAGTCCTCGAAGAAAAAACATAGATTAGAACATTACCCTAAAATAGTACTAGGATTAATCCTTTTAGTATTAGTGTCTATTTTGGGGTTAGGAAGTGTTGCTACCTATCCTTACATTATTAATCACAACAAAAGTGCCCAAATCGCCCTATTTCTATATCAAAATGTGGGAAAAATAAATTTTAATTTTGATCCTGCAAAAAAAGAAGTTTTTTCACTTAACCTTAAGCAGCTGAATTTATCTAAATATAAAGCCTTGGCTTTTACAGTAAGAAAAATCAATCCTAAAGATATAATTTCATTGAGAGTCGAATTTACTAATCGCTTCAATGAAAAATCTGAAATTTACGTAAAAGATATTTCAAGTAAATGGACAGAACAACAATTAGATTTTAGCCGTTTCGCAAAAGTTGGCGATTGGACTCAAATGAAATCGCTTGATTTTAGCGTTGAGGAATGGAATGCTCGTGAAAAATCAGGCATAGTCTATCTTGATAATATAAGAGTAATAAAATAGGGAGGGGGGGCAAATGCGCATAATTTCAATTGCTAATCAGAAAGGTGGATGCGGAAAAACAACTACTTCCATAAACCTGGCTGCTTCACTTGCGTCTAATAAACGCAAAGTCCTGCTTATCGACCTTGATCCTCAGGCGCATGCAACAAGCGGTTTAAATATTAAAGCTGAATTAAGCATTTACAATGTCCTTTCTAAAATTACCCATAAAAAAGCAAAAATTGGTGAAATAATCCAAAATATCGGAGAGAATTTTGATATTGCGCCTTCCTCGTTAATCCTAAGCACGTTAGAACAAGAACTAAGCGGTGAGATTGGCCGCGAATCCCGGCTATGGGATACTTTAAGAGGTTTTCAGAGTAACTACGATTATATCTTAATTGATTGCCCGCCAAACTTAGGAATTCTAACCATTAACGCCTTAAGGGCGGCAAATGAAATAATCATCCCGGTTGAGGCTAGTAGATTTTCTCTTGAAGGCGTGAACCAGTTAACCAGTATTATTAATCTGGTTAAAGAGAGGCTAAACCACAGCGTAAATTTCCAGATACTGGTAACTAACTTTGATTCTAGATTGCAGCATTCATTTAAGATGCTTGAAAAAATCAAAACTGATTATAAAAACAGGATGTTTTCCAACATTATCCATGTGAACGTAAAATTAAAGGAAGCGCAAAACGAAGGATTACATATACATGTTTATGATAAATACTGCCGCGGAGCAAAGGATTATTTTTCACTTTCCCGTGAAATCATCACGCAAGAAGCCCTTCCTATAACACCTAGCCTGGCTCTAGAGAAAACCTTTGAGAAACGCCTAAAAGAGATAATAAAAGAAAACCTGCCTAAATTAAATGAAGTTGTACTCACAATCAAAGCTCCTGAGGCAAAAGAAGTTTATCTTGCCGGAGAATTCAATAATTGGAAACTAGATGAATTCAGCCGGATGGAGAAAAACAATGGATGCTGGATTAAACGCTTAAACTTAAACAACGGTAAGTACCGTTACCGTTTTGTAATTGATGGTAATTGGGTCGAAGATCCCAATAATCCATTAACCCAATTAAATACTTACGGATCATTAGATTCCTTATTAGAAGTAAACAAGTAGCTTAGGAGAATATAAATGACTTCCCCGCAAGACGAAGAAGTAATTCGTGATGGCAGATTCTTTGCTATAATCTCATATGTTTCTTTTCTTTGTATAATTACCCTGGTTTTAAAAAAAAATAATAAGTTCGCTCTTTACCATGCTAAACAAGGATTGGTACTTTTTGTAATGGAAGTTGCAGCTTTTATACTTTCAATTATACCTTTACTTGGATGGCTAATCGGGGTCTTTGGGTATGCGTTATTCCTGCTTATTTCAATATGGGCAATTATGCAATCTGCTTTAGGCTTTTACTGCCGTATACCAGTTGTAACTAAAATATCTGAAGAAGTTGTCATATAAGGAGGGCTCGCCAATGGCTTTAAAAAAGAAAAAGAGGGTCTCCGCCGTAGGCGGATCCGCCTTCGGCGGAAAAAAAACGGTAAAAAAAACAACCAAAAAGCAGCCAATTAAGAAAAAAATCATTAAAAGAAAACCCGCCTTAAAGAAAAAAACTACTCCAAAAAAGAAGTTAGCAATAAAAAAACCTCCCAAAAAAGAAGGTAACCTTATAGGTTTAATAACACATTATTTTCCCCATGTTCAAGCCGCAGTGATCAAATTAAAGGGGCCCTTAGCAATAGGGAATATGGTAAAAATCAAAGGGCATACTACGGATTTTACCCAGCCTGTAACCTCAATACAGATTGATAGAGTAACTATCCAAAACGCTAAAAGAGGCGATGAAATTGGCCTACAGGTAATTTCCAGAGTAAGACAAGAAGACAAAGTTTATAAACTATAAATTCAGAAGGGCCTGTCACCATAAAACAGGCCCTAAAAAATATCTATTTATAAGTAGGTACTCATAATAAATACGGCGTTAAAAGTAAGTAAAAATAGGTAAATAAATCCTTGGAGCCAGATGCGTCCACGAGGAAGACCCCGAAAATACAGAATAGTTAAAGTTGACCCTAAAATCAACCAATTTAGCCCCAGAGGCAAACCAGGAAGGCCTGATGAGGTTGAGCTAAAAATAGATGAATTTGAAGCTTTAAGGTTAGCAGATTACCAAGGCTTAAACCAAAAGGAAGCAGCAAAATCCATGCATATATCCCAACAAACCTTTAGTAGAATATTAAAAAGAGCGCGTAATTTAATCGCTAAAGGAATAATCACCGGATCCGCCATAAGAATACAAGGCGGCCAATACGTAATCAGTTCCCGCATTGACCAACCCAAAAATATCCATTCGTCATCCTGAGCGAAGCGAAGAATCTTGAGCTAATAAGATCCTTCGGCCTTATGGGCCTCAGAATGGCGGTTTTCCCTGTATGCTGTACTTCCTATAATATATCTTATGTTAACTTGTCTATCTTAGCTAAGTCTTCTTAACACTATAGAAGACAATAGGTTATTAAGGATTGCTTTTGGGCTGTGGAAAAGGCAAATCTTGTTTACTTAAACTTACCGCTTTATTTTATTCATAACAATCCAAGCGAAATTTATGCGGCAACTTCCCTGGATTTTTTAGTTTTATTGGAATAATTTAGCGTGAGTTTTAAATCTTCACTAACGAGTTAAAACAGTAACTGCAGGATAAATTGACCCCTCTCCAAAGCGATTATTTATGCGGTCTAGGGCGCAAATTAGCCCCTTCCTACGGATTTCTTCGCTAAGTAAAGGCTGATTAGTGTCCCAAGAAAGGCTGCTGCAAGTGACCCCAATTGCCCGAATTCGAGGATTTATAAGGGTTGATTTACCCATTATTTTAAAGGCTCTTTGATAAATTTCATAACCATCATTAGTTTGAACTTGATAGGTTTTCTGAGCCCCAAAATTACCGATTTCCGGGCCGCATAAATAAAGGTGCACAGTTTGACTAACTAAATTTTCTTGTCTTAGCCTTATAGCAACCATTTCAGAAAGCAATCTGATCCAAGCCTGGATAACCTGGGGGTTTATTTGAGCCTTAGGTAGAGTGTATGAATGGCTTACTGATTTAGGCTTTTGGCTAGACTTACCGCAATTTTCCTCAAACTTACCGGAATTTTCATCAAAAAAAGCCGGTAAGTTTAGGTATAAATCCCAACAGGTTTTTAGGCCCTGATTCATAAAAATAACACCGGTTTTACCACCCATACCACAAAGTTTATTAAGTGAAGTTTGGCGTAAAATGCTTTCAAAGTTTTCATCATTAATTAAAGTTAGTCCATCCGGTTTATTTATTTTAGAAGCCAGCTTGGCTAAAAGCCAGTTTTTAGCTATGCCAACTGAGGCAGTAATGTTAAAGTTTGCATATATCTGCTCTTTAACTTCCTTACCCAACGTTAGCGGGTTTTGGCAACCCGACACATCCATTTGAAACTCATCGATTGAGGTATAATTTAGCGGTAAATCATAACCTTTCAGTAACTCAAAAATCTGTTCTGAAGTCCAGATATACTTAGCCTGATCTGCTGCTACAAACTCTAAATTCGGGCATCTGTCAAAAGCCTCACGCGATGGCATACCGGAATGAATTCCTAAGGCTTTAGCGGCATAACTTGCAGCGCAAACTACTGTATGCATTTTGCTACCGCGCGAACCAACGATTAAAGGTTTGCCTTTTAGGCGTGGATTAATTGCCTGTTCGATTGAGGCAAAAAAAGCATCCATATCAACATGTAAAATCATGTTAGTTTCTTTCTACTTAAACTTACCGGGATTTTATTGAATCAGTTTATCAATCTGCCAGCGGAAGGTGGTATTATCAAATGAAAGCTGATACATCTGACCTACACAAAGTACAGAAAAATAACTGATCAAAGCTTGGCCAATACGTTCCTGCCAGTTATAAGTTATATTTTCGATTTTATATTCTTTATTATTCCAAATGAAGCTTTTAGGTAAAATTTTAGCATGCTTAAAATGTGCCAAAACTTCAATACGCTCATTTAAAGCATCAGGATTAAAACCGCGCTCGTCCGGCTCAAACCTATCCCAGCGGGCCTTAGGGCTAAAACTATTCTGATTCATATAAAATCTAGGGGACGGTTCTCTTATATTAGAGAACCGTCCCCTTATTAGGTTTAATACTTTCTAATTACCGTGATAAGCTTACCAATAACCTTAAACTCTTCAAAGATTGGCGCGTAATTTACGTTAGCAGCTTCCAAATGGAACTTACCGGCGCGGCTACGCAATCTTTTTAAAGTAACCTCGTTATTATCCAATAATGCGGCAACGATATCATTATTATCGGCACTGGGGCGCTTTTTAATAATAGCAATATCGCTATCTAAAATTCCGGCATCAATCATGCTGTCGCCTTTAACCCTTAGAGCAAAAACATCATCAAAACCTAAGCGCCCAAGGAATAAATCATCACTATCCACATAACCCTGAATTTCTTCATAAGCTAAATTGGGCTTACCGGCCATAATGGTACCAATTATGGGAATTTTGTTAAAACTAGCGCGTTCAGTCAATTCAATCGCCCGAGATTTATTATTCATACGCCTGACCAACCCTTTCTGCATTAAAGCCTTTAGATAATCCCTTACTGTTCCGGTAGATTTAAACCCCAGCTCCTCCCCTATCTCCCGAATTGTAGGAGGGAGCCTCTCCCCTACCCGTTTTCGAATAAAATTAAGCACCTTTTCCTGCTTTGGCGTTAAAAATGGCTTCTCTTCCATATTTTATCCTAATTATTTCTATTAATCAGATTAACCACCTTCTTGAACAGTATGTTCCAAAATGGAACATACTGAATTCTTTTGCAATTCTTTATCACCAAAGATATTATTTAAATGCTTTGTTATGGCTGGACTCTGAGTACCAAACAGTTGAGCTATCTGCTTTTGAGTAAGCCAGACTGTTTCATTTTCAAATTTAACTTCAAGCCGGATATTCTTATCTTTGGCTTGATAAATAACCACTTCGCCTTTGAATGGCGTTTCTATTTCAACCGGTCTCTGCATATTAACACCTCCAAAAACACAATACCACACATTTGTGTGTTTTGTCAAGAAAAATGTACATGGAGTTTTCCCAAAATTACTACAGTGTCATTGCGAGGAGGGCGTAACCTGACAAAGCAATCTCTTAAAAAGATTGCTTCACTCGCTTGCGCTCGTTCGCAATGACACTTTTGGGTAACTCTCATAAAATCAACATAACTGAGGTATCCCCTTAGAGTACGTCCCCTTTATTTGGAATAGTAAGTAGCCTCTCCCATGCCGCTTCCACTACTACGGCCTCCGGTATAAAGCGCTACTGGTTGTGAACTGGCAGAAGTAACGGCCGGAGGCGGGTTATTTTTGCTGCGGATAAGAAAAAGGCCAATGGCTATAAAAAGTAATACCACGGCCAAAACTACCTGCGTTATTATCGTTGCTCTATTTTTCTTCAACATATTACATCCCTCCTGTTTTCCTCATCATCCCTATCCACTAATTTCTCCTTCCCACATCGCTGCTGGCCCACCAAAGGCAAGTATCGCGATCCCAGAAAAGATTTGTGATTACGCCCCCCCCCCGGTACTTTCGGCTGTTGCGCCCTTTGTCCAAGGGCAAGAGCACATCTTTAAGCAAGCCGCCCAAACGTTCATCTTTTTCCATCAAATCATTAAACATATTCAACCGTAAACCATTTGTGTTGGCATAACTGCTATGCGCCACCCAACAACGCACGGAATCGCGGAAAATTGGCGATTTTTGGCAGCATCCAAAGAATCAACTGGTAATGTTTTTCGACTACGGGAGACAATGTTTTCATTTATTGTATTTTTATCATTGATGACACCCTTTACTTTCGTGTCATTGCGAGGGCACGAAGTGCCCGAAGCAATCCCGGTTTGGATTGCTTCGTCGCTGCGCTCCTCGCAATGACACCACCTCAAGATTCCAAAGAACTACAAAACATTACGGAGAGGTTCTGGCGAAACGGCCGCCGAAATGGTAGTCGCGATTCGAGACAGTGTAGGCAGCGTAGTAACGGTCAGAAACACGGGCGTAGGAGGCATCGTTGTTCCAAGTGCCGCCACGGAAGCCAGAGCCGGAAGCGCCGGTAACCTCGCCATTAACTCCATTAGTTCCGGCATTGCCCGGCCAGTAATCAACATTGGCATTGCCGTTTGAAGCTAAACTACCATCACCATTAAGCCCGGTGAATATAGATAAGGTAGTGCCGGATTGTGAACCCATAACAGTTACCGGCCTCTCCCAGAGGTTTCCTGAAAGATCCATTATTCCATAGTAAGAGGCTCCGGCGCCTTCACGAGTTGTCGAAGTTGCGGTAGAGGCAAAACCTGAGCGCATTGGGCCCTGGACACTAGCATGATTCCCATAAGCACAATTACCGCTGTTAGTGGCAGTTTCACTTAACTGGCCGCTGTTAGTTATGCCGGTTACCTGAGTAATACTGGTTGAGCCCCAGGCGTATTCGCCGGCTAAGACGGAGCGTGAACCGCGGCAGGCTTTTTCAAATTCAAGCTCGGTCATTGGGCGTAAACCTGCCCAGTCAGCGTAGGCGCATAAATCCATCCAGCTTAAATAATTACAGGCAATCCATTCGCCGTCAGCTGATTCATTAGCTGTCGCATTAGCATTTAAGTTACAGTAGAAAGTAACCGGAGTAGTAGAAGGTACTGTGGTAGCACAAGCTATACCGTTACGATAGCTGACGGTGCTGGTGTTAGACATTACATAAACATTAGTTACAGCAGTGGTGCCGGAAGTAATCGTTGTGGCTACCCGGGTTACTTGTTGGGCACGAGTCAAAGTATTGAGAAAATCCCGGTACTGACCCTGGGTAACTCCGTATTTCATTATGTAGAAACTATTGTAACCGGTAGGGAAACTTGAATTTAATTGGGTCCTAGAGGTAGGCAGGGCTCCAGCATAAGTAGATTCATTTACCCAGGCAATGTCTCCGGCTGTGCCTGAGCCATCACTGGCGCTAGAGATATAGGGTTGAGTAGAGGTAATTTTTACCGCTGCTCCGGCTGCGCTTGCGGCATCGAAGAAATGGCTGTTTGTAGTGCCGCTTCTGGCTGTCCCATCACCCAAATAAAAAGAACCCTGTGGTATATGCACCATCTCAATGGCAAAAACTTGAATTTTTACCTTAGCAGCATTATAGGCAACACCATCGCCCTGCCTAAACCATTGCAGTTTAACCGCAGTTGTGCTAAGTGTCCCAGTAGCGTCGGCTGAACGATAAAGAAAAACCCCTTTACTGTCTGTTGGAACATCTATTGTAAGGCTGGTGCCGCTTGCGCCGATAGAAGTAACTCCGGAAATTGTGGCGTGAATCCAGGCCCCATCATTCACTGAAACCTTAGCAAACACCCAAGCCGCGTCATAAAAAACTCCATATCGCCAGGAATTATCCCAGGAAATATCAAATTGGATATCTGCAGTTGTGGAACCTTCCGACATGTTGAGAATTTGGGTATTACTGAGTATTATATTACTAGCGTAGGCAGGGCTTAGAGCGCAGAATACAAGAAGCAGAATTGCAGAGAGAGAGAGAGAGAGTAAACTTTTTCTTTCATAACTTACCTCCAGTTTTTACTAAAAACTTGCACTCCGATCTCTAATTTATGTTTCTATATACCTAATTAATTTCTCGCATACTGCATGGCGTATTTGTCCAACAGCTCGCGTATCATCCGTTGATATTTACTGTGATAGCGTTCCGCCTCATGCCTAAAGAACTCTACGCTTGATTTTTTCAGCGAGATAGTGATTTTCGTAGTCTCTTCGGGCACAACAAGCTGGGCCGGAGGAGGAAGAAAATCCCTGATTTTGGTTAACTTACCAATAGGCATATCCGAATTAATCGTTTTCTTTTTCATAATAAACCTTTCCCTTTCTCCAATACCCTGCTCCAAATATCCTGATTTTATCATGACGGTAAATAAACCTAACGGTTAGGATTTTACCATCCACCTTACCCACACAGAAGAATCTTTCTTCATCCTCGCTATGCTTAGAATCAGTATAAATCTTTCTTTTTATATCCTTAAAGGCGCTGGTAGCGACAACAAAATCAACGCCATGCTTCTTTATGTTGATTAGTTCTTTACGGTGATCCCAAATAAAAACGCCGATGATTCTATCCACAATAAAAATATAACATAAATATGGCTATTTGTCAATATAATTATATTTATTAATTAAAAGATGCTATTAAAAATAAGCCTTCCTCTTTTTATTGTTTGAGGGAAGATTAAAGAGGCGCCTCTATTTTTATTAAGAATAGAGGCGCCTCCCAACAAAAAACTTTAATTTAACGGCTCTGCCCCTTACTCTTTTGATAACATTCCCTGCATAATATTGGCTTGCCGCCCTCTCTAGGTTTAAAAGGAACTTCACATTCTTTTTTGCACTCTGCGCAAACCGCCTTGTGCATTTCCCTAGGCCCCCCAAATCCACCACCCTGTTGATACGCCATGTTACCTCCTTTTAGTTCTTTCAATAATTATAAAGCTTTCTAAAATAATCTCAAGCATTTTTTTAATAGGGGACGTTTCCCTCTAGCTTTGAAGAGAAACGTCCCCTATTGTTTACTTAACCCAAAAAACAAAAGCTATCATTAAACAGATAAGAATCGGTAAAATAAACGTAATTATATACAAAAGATTTTTACGTTTATACTCCCTCGCCAAATTTTTACATTCTACCATCACGGATTCTTTTATATGCTCAATTTCCCATTCATGTATTTTAACCCAGGCCTCTAAAGGCTCCTTACTAAAACCAGCAGTAATTAAATCTTCAAAAAGTTTCTTCATTCCTAACCCTAATATTTTATCCGTGTTCCTATAAAGATTATTATTTATATTTAAAGTCAATAAGAGGTGGACTTCTTTATCCACTTTCTCATCTAGCTTCGGAAAAGGAGCATTGCATACCCAACAGGTTCCTTTAGAAGGATTATTTTTTGCTCCGCAATGCTGACATTTTTTAAGGTTAATTTTTGTTAAATCACGGCCACAATCAGGACAGATTTGCACATTAGGATCAAAATCCTTATTACAAAACACACAGCTGTAATAAAAAATCGAATCTACTGAATTCGATTTTTTAAGTACCTCTAACCTCTCTACGGTTAACTTTATATTTTTATGGCCAAACTTATAGTTATAAATACTCAGGTTTTTACCTTTATTTTTGTTTTTTTCTTTCTCCTTCTTCCTGGCATTAGCAATTTTAAGGAGGCGCTTTCTTATCTTCATAATAGTAGAAATTATTTTTTTAGCCTACCTAAATACTAAATGAAAGAAACTGTTGCAAAATGCACAATTTGGCGTCATTCTGAGCCCGCCATCGATTTAGTGGCGGGCGAAGAATCTCAAAAGAGAATGGATCCTTCGCTTCGCTCGGGATGACAAAAAGCAACATTTTACTACACTCTCTCTAAATAAAACCCACAAAATAAAAAAGAGCAATTTTTTAAAAGAATTGCTCTTGGCCCTAATAATGCTCAAATTTATTATCTGGGCTGGGAAAATCCCCCAATATACCTACTCCTTCTTATAATACGAATCGTAAACAACTTTAGCTATTAAAAAACCGCTCAAAGCAATCAAGATATCTGCCAATGTGGATTTAAATATCCAATCTGAAAGAGTAGGATTCTTGCCTATAAAACCCGAAACAGAAAAATTCCCCATAAGAACTACAGCAAGGATCGTAAACATACCCTTTAATAGTAGGCCATAAATCGCCGTTGAACGCGCACAAAGGAAAGCAGTAACCAAAAACACATCTAATAAACTTACGATTCTGGCAAGCCTATATATTCCAACAAAAGGATGAATCCGATAATGAAGCAGGAACCCTCCTAAAGCTAAAAAAAACATCGCAATAATCAATATTCTTCTGTTCATTCTTTTAAAATTTCGCCAAATGGCCTAAATAAAATACCAAACTAATTATAATAATATGGAACACCCACCACCCCGGCTTTGGCCACATAATATATTTCAACATATTATCTCCACAAAATATTGCCCAAGGTATACACTACAGTTATACCCACAAGATGCACCAACCACCATCCCCAACCTAAAAGTCTAAAAACTCTTTTCATGAGCACATTTTACTAAAGATTATAAAAAAAATCAAGAAATTTTCGTAAAGTGTCATTGCGAGAAGGGCGAAGCCCGACGAAGCAATCTTAGTTTTAGATTGCTTCGCTCGCTGCCGCTCGCTCGCAATGACACCTTCCATTTTCTTAATCCTGATTAATAACACTGATCATCTCACAAAGCCTGCCGTAATCACGCATATTAAAATTCATTATAAGCCTGGGAAGCTGGGGATATTCCCCTTTCTCGATCTCTTCTTGGGTTGCAGACGCCAGGCAGATTTCTCCGCATACCAAAATATCCTTAAATTTTTGGTTTAAAATATTCAGGGTTTTATCCGTAAGCTTTTTATTTAACCTCATAACAGTTAACCCTGCAACATACCGTAATGAATGATAGACTTTATAAAAGTCTTCAATATATTTAATTGCCTGGTCCGTACTTTTTACAATGCAAAAAAGGCTGAAATCCTCTTTATTGATAAACCCTTTTTTAAACAGGTGATTGCTTACAAAACGCTTCCAATCAGCCCAATAGGCAGAACCCGGAGGTTCCATTAAAACTATCGGCCGGGGCTTAGATTTTCCGGTCTGAATAAGCGTAAGCACCTCAAATCCTTCATCATTTGTTCCAAAACCTCCGGGAAAAAGCGCGGTTGCATCCGTCTCTTTTACAAAAATTAGCTTCCTAGTAAAAAAATATTTAAAATTAATCAGCCTTTCCCTTTCATCTATATATGGATTAGGCTTCTGCTCAAAAGGCAAGCGGATGTTTAAAGCAAAATCTTTTCCTGCAACAGCTCCTTTATTGCCGGCTTCCATAACCCCGGGGCCGCCTCCGGTTACAATCATATAGCCCTTTGTGGAAAGTTTTCTTGAAAATTCTTCAGCCATCTTATATTCAGCTGAAGTTTTTTTCGATCTTGCAGAACCAAAGATTATTACCTTCTTTGTATTTCTATAAGGAGAAAAAATCCTAAAAGAATAACGTAATTCTTTAAGCGTATTATTTACAAGCTTAAGATCACCCTTATCATTAGACTCTCTGCCCAGCTTAACCGCAGTGGTAATTATTTCTTTTAATAGATGCTCACTTTCAGAAGAAGCGCAATTCCTAACAAGTTCATCTATTAAGCTATCTATAGCTTTATTACCAACCTCATATTCCTTCGATATCCTATCCATAACTTTGCTCCTCCCAGGAAAAATGGGACCGTTTCTATTTTTCATGAGCTAGGAAAATAAAAATAGAAACGGTCCCATTTTTCATTCCTCAACTTCTCCAACTAGTTTTTCGTAAAATTCACGGTAATTTTCTTTTTTATCGCTCTCCCTCAGAGCAATCGCACTACGTGGATGCTCATCAAGAATACCGGTAATTGCATAAGGTATAAAATATCCCCATTCTATCTTTTTCTGTAAAGGAATAAGCTCCTTGGAAATTACATCCAATATTGGACGAATGTCATATTTTGGATTCTTCAAAAATCCAAGGATCAGTTCTGTAGGGCAATTACCTGCTGCCCTTCCCAAGCCAAAAATTGTCGTGTCCACATAATTAGCATCATGGATAATTGCCTCAATAGTATTGGCAAAAGCAAGCTGCTGATTATTATGCGCATGCATGCCAATCTCTTTAGTTTTTAAAATACTCTTTGCCTTCTTAATAAGAAACTCCGTTGTCTCCTGATAAAGCGAGCCAAAACTATCTACAATATTAATTATCTTTGCCTTGCACTCCTTCTCTAACTGTTGCAGGCTTTCTGTAAGCTCATTATCCAAAGCCCGGGATATTGCCATAATATTTACCGCAGTCTCATAGCCTTTATCCGTAAAGTGATTTGCCAAAAATATCGCTTTGTCCACATCCTTTACATAAGTGGCAACCCTGACCATATCTACCGGACTATCCTTCTTGGGCAAAACATCATCAATATCTACCCTATCCACGTCTACCATAACTGAAATTTTTGTTCTAGACTGTATTCCCTCAATTACTTTCTTTATATCCTGGTCATCACAGAATTTCCATTTTCCGAATTCTTTCGGGTTAAAAAGCCGCCTAGAATTCTTATAACCAATTTCCATATAATCTATGCCTGCTTCAGAAAGGGCCTTATAAACCTCGCGTACAAAACGCAAGTCGAAATCATGATTATTCATCAAACCGCCATCTCTAATAGTACAATCCAAAACTTTAATCTTTTCTCTAAACATCAATCCTCCCTATTCATCTTGTATAACTGGCTGCGTTGCTCTTTAATTTGCTCATTCTCAAGGTACTCATCAAAGGTAGTGCTGATACGATCAATGTAGCCAGAAGGCGTAATCTCAATAATGCGGTTTGCTACGGTTTGAATCAATTCATGATCATGCGAAGAAAATAGAATTGTTCCCTGAAATTTGGCTAAACCCCGGTTTAAAGAAGTGATTGATTCCAAATCAAGGTGATTAGTCGGTTCATCTAAAATAAGAACATTGGGTTGAATAACCATCATGCGCGTAAACATACAACGGGCCCTCTCCCCTCCTGATAAGATATTCACTGGCTTAAGCGCTTCTTCCCCCGAAAAAAGCATACGCCCCAAAAAAGAACGGATATACTCTTCCTCAGTATTTGGCGAATAATTTCTAAGCCAATCAGGGATATTTAATTGTGAATCAAAAAATGCAGAATTATCTTTAGGATAATATGCCCGCTTGGTTGAGACGCCCCATTTAAAAGTACCGCTATCTACCTTGGTTTTATCCATTAGAATTTCAAAAAGTATGGTCTTAGAAAGATCGTTTGGCCCGACAAAAGCAACCTTATCACCCTTCTGAATCGTAATATTAAGCCGCTCAAACATTACTTCTCCATCCACCTGCTTAGAAAGATTATTTATGCTTAGAAGGTCATTGCCTGCAACACGTTCCTGCTCAAAATTAATATAAGGGTATTTACGCGAAGAGGGCTCAATATTTTCAATATCAAGCTTCTCCAGAATTTTCTTACGGCTGGTTGCCTGGCGCGATTTAGAGGCGTTATTGGCAAAACGCATAATAAAATCCTTTAAATCTTTACGCTTTTCTTCTATCTTCTTATTAACTTCGCTGCGCTGGCGTGCAGCTAACTGGCTGGCTTCTGACCAAAAAGTATAGTTACCCGCATAAAGCCGGATCTTACCAAAATCAATATCAGCAATATGCGTACAAACCTTATCTAAAAAATGCCTGTCGTGTGAAACAACAATAGCAATATTCTGGAAATCACAGAGAAATTCCTCTAGCCACATGCTTGAATCTATATCTAAATGGTTAGTCGGCTCATCAAGCAGCAAAATATCAGGATTCCCAAATAATGCCTGAGCCAATAATACTCGAAATTTTTGGCCTGCTTCCAATTGGCTCATCTGCGCGCAATGCAACGATTCTTCAATACCAAGGTCACTTAAGAGCTTAGCGGCGTCGGATTCAGCATTCCAGCCTCCAAGTTCATTAAACTCCTCTTCTAACCTTGAAGCATGCATGCCGTCCTCATCCGTAAAAGGAGACTTAGAATAAATCGCTTCCTTCTCGGTTATAATTTCATAGAGCCGCTTATGACCCATAATAACTGTAGCTAGCACCTGATATTGGTCAAAAGCAAATTGATCCTGCTTTAAAACTGAAATACGTTTACCTGCGGATATATCAACATCCCCTGCGGTTGAATCGATCTGGCCTGAAATAATTTTTAGAAAAGTGGATTTACCCGATCCATTTGCCCCGATTAAACCATAACAATTTCCGGGAGCAAAAACGATATTTACATTGGTAAAAAGCTTACGGAAACCAAATTGTAGCGATACATTGTTTACGGAAATCATAGTTTACAAATAAATGTCATTGCGAGCGAGTGAAACAAGCGAAGCAATCTAAAGCATAGATTGCTTCGTCACCCCGCCAAGGCGGGGTTCCTCGCAATGACACGGAATTAAAAGCTGTCTTAAAAATAATATATACCCTTCCAATAATCTGTATATTCGGATTCGGAAATTTTATTATCCTCGTTTTTATCCATCTGCTTAAAATATTCGCTAAATTGCGAAGTAGATTCTTCTTTAGTAATTTTGCTATCTTTATCTTTATCAGCAGGCTCAAATATTTTTGTGTTATCAGTTTTTAATTCATTTGAGTCAATAACGCTATTCTTATCTTTATCCAGTTCTTGAAATTTTTGCGACTGATAGCTCTGCATCTCATCAGAGCTAACAAAACCATCTTTATTTACATCCATATCCTTAAACTCCGGCTTGATTACTGGCATATCGGTTTGAGCAGCAAAACCATTAATACAGCCAAATAAAACTATACAAAAAAATAAAGTACCAAACTTAAACGCTTTAGCCATCAATCTCTCCTTTTTTATTTTTTCTGATATAAACCAATTAATTGTGCCTTCTCCAAAATATGGCCAACCATAGCAGCTTCCAAGTCCACTTTAGTTATACCTTCCTTTAAATTTAAAATTTTATCCAAAGCATAAATTTTAAAAAAATAACGGTGAACTCCTGTAGGCGGACAAGGACTTACATAGCCTTGCCTACCTAAAGAATTAACACCTTGTTTTCCAAAGATACTATCTTCTTCTATATGGCTTATAATCGCAATATCATAAACTACCCAATGCACAAAATCACCTCCCGGAGCATCAGGGTCATCTACGATTAAAACTAAACTTTTAGCCGCTTTAGGCACCTCTTCAATAGACAGAGGGGGATTTATATTTTTCCCCTGGCAGGTAAATTTTACCGGGATAGAACTATTATGCTCAAATTCCGAACTTAATAATCGCATATTAGCAGCCTCCTGTGCGCCAGCCGTAATAATTAAGGCTAACGATATCAATCCTACCAAAAATATAATATAATATTTTCTGATTTCTAAATTATACGTAATAGTTTGGCTCCCGGAAGTATCCCAAAGGAAGTGTCATTGCGAGCGCTTTTTACGAAGCAATCTTTTAAAAGACTGCTTCGTCGTCCACCACTGAACCAATGGCGGACTTCTCGCAGTGCCACAGGGGCTTCAAACGCTAAACTGTTACAATTATACGCTATTTTTTAAATTAATTTACTATAGCGTCAATTCCCTAATCTTCTGTTCAATTAGTATTTTATGTTTTTGCTCTTCTGTTATTAAAAGAGAAAGCAGCTCCATTAAATTGGGATGACCGATTAACATTTCTTGGTAGGTCTCTATCGCATTTTCTTCTTTTGATAAAGCAATTTTAAGCACATCAATATCGATCATTTAACCCTCCCCTTGGAACTTCCTTATTTATCTGGCTTTGCCCTGATTTGCAACTGTCTCCATAGCCTTCTTTACCTCCTCCGGATCACCCAAATAATAACTCCTAATCGGCTTTAAATTATCTTCAAGCTCGTAAACTAAAGGCATAGCCGTAGGAATATTCAATCCGACAATTTTTTCTTCAGAGATATTATCAAGATACTTAACCAGCGCGCGAAGTGAATTCCCATGTGCTGCAATAATTATTCTTTTATTACTCCTTACGGCAGGTGCAATTGTTTTATGCCAATAAGGCAGGAATCTGGCAACGGTATCTTTCAAACATTCAGTCAATGGCAATTCTTTGGGTTTAAGGCCAAGGTAGCGCGGATCATTACCGGGATAACGCGAATCGCCTTTGTCTAGAGGCATCGGAGCGATATCATAACTTCTTCTCCAGATTAAAACCTGTCCCTCTCCATATTTTGCAGCAGTTTCGGATTTGTTTAAGCCTTGCAAGGCTCCATAGTGCCTTTCATTAAGCCGCCAGGAATTATATACCGGTATCCACATCAAATCCATTTCATCCAGGGCAATCCAAAGCGTGCGGATTGCCCGTTTTAAGACAGAAGTAAAAGCTGTATCAAAAATAAAACCCTCTTTTTTTAACACTTCCCCTGCTTTTTTTGCTTCTTGCAACCCTTTCTCTGATAAATCAACATCTGTCCAGCCGGTAAAACGATTCTCCTTATTCCAAGTACTCTCTCCATGCCTTAATAAAACTATCTTTTTCATCAAATCCTCCTATACCAAATAAAGGGGACGGTTCTATTTTTTATTAAAAATAGAAAAATAGAACCGTCCCCTTTATTTATACCGACTTTTCTAAATCAATCATTCTAGTACCGCTATGAATCTCTACCGTTTCCGGCTTGGTCAATTTCGACATCTTATCCGTAACTTCACGAATCTTATAAAAATTGTTACGCATGGTCTGTATTCTATTACGAGTCTTCTCGCTCAATTCCAAGTGCCTTAATTCAAACTCCAATAACTCAAGGTTTCCGGAGATAGATAAAAGTGGATTATTGATCTGGTCACCCAAAGCAAACACGGTCTCGGTAATTGTCGCCAAACGGTTTTTCTCGATTAACTCCTGTTGCATAGCCAGTATTTTCTGATTATCATCGATTAATTTAAAGGTTACCGACATAAGCATTCTTCTTCCTACTATAATTCCTGTAATAAAAACACCGATGGTGGCCACCACAATATAACCAATATCTCCTGCTAAAGCATTAAAATTAGCAATTTTTCCCACCAACAGATAGATAAATACAAGCAAAGGAATAACTCCGACAAGGCTTAGAACGCGGTTAAAATCGCTCTTTATATTATGCGTGAGTTGTTTTATTTCCATGGAAATTCCTCCTGATTATTAGCAAAGTTACTAAGTAACTAATTACGCCTAAGATTAAACCTATAACTAGGTAGCCGACAATAACAGGTAAAAGTACCTCTAAAAATGAAAGTTTAAAAAATTTAACCCAGCTAAAATTTTTGATCAAAACTTGAGTTTTTTGTTGAACCTGATACCAATTCATTTTAAGTATAACAGAACCAACTTTTATTGCCAAGACAAAAGTTAAAAAACTAAGCCAGGTGTTGGTAAACAAGCTACCCAATAATGCCGCAGCCCGATTTGTCTAAAAAATAAAAGCCAGAAATAATGC
>JAQTQJ010000017.1 GCA_028712255.1 Candidatus Omnitrophota bacterium | reverse complement strand
AGGGGTTGTTCCGATTAACCCACCGGGTGATCTCAGCAAATCCTTGGGTAAGGACGGTTCAGCAGAAGAATACACTAATCTTAATACTGAAATTAAGATTAAGGATGCAGTGAATGAACGGATTTGGTTAGCCGATAATTCTAAGTGGGAAATGTATAATCCAGCGCTTGGGGTTCCGGGTTTCTGGGAAATTGGTGACACGGTGATTGTAAGCCGGCGCGTCGCAAAAAGCATAAGTAAAATGTATGAAATGCTGAATGTTAAGACCGGGGTAACTTTAATTGCAGTCTTTTTGGGGTATGAACAATGAACATCCAGAAAATACATATCAATCAAATAAATCCTGCAGCATATAATCCTAGGATTGACTTAAAGCCCGGTGATCCCGATTATGAGAAACTCAAGAAAAGCATCAATACTTTTGGATATGTCGAACCATTGGT
This sequence comes from Candidatus Omnitrophota bacterium, assembly GCA_028712255.1. Classification (NCBI taxonomy): domain Bacteria; kingdom Pseudomonadati; phylum Candidatus Omnitrophota; species Candidatus Omnitrophota bacterium. The sequence continues at coordinate 37,551 of JAQTQJ010000017.1, read as the reverse complement.
ATGGAATAGCCAGACCGGGAACCTCGTAGGTGGGCATCAGCGTTTTAAGGTACTTCTTGAGCAAGGTGTTAAGGAAGTGGAAGTCAGCGTTGTTGATCTTGATCCTCAAAAGGAAAAAGCCCTGAATTTAGCCTTAAATAAGATTCGCGGTGATTGGGATGAGGAAAAACTTGGGGCACTTTTGGATGAATTAAACAAAAGCCCTGACTTTGATGTTACTTTAACTGGCTTTGATATTCCTGAAATCAGCGAGATCCTTGACCAGTTAGAGGAAGCCAAGGAAGATGGTTTTGATTTTGACGGCGATGTAAAAAATAACAAAAATCCTAAGACCAAGCCCGGTGATATTATCGAACTTGGGGATCACCGAATTTTATGCGGCGATGCTTCTAAGCCTGAAGATTTAGCCAGACTTTTAGGTAATGAAAAAGTAGGTTTGATTCACACAGACCCACCTTACAATGTTGACTATTACGGCGGAAATAGACCCAATGAGCAATCACGTCCAGCCACACATAAATTATGGGATAGGATTTATTCTGACAACATGCCTCAGGAAGAATACGAGAAATGGCTTAAGACTATTTTGACCAATGCAGCAACTTACCTATCACCCGGAGCTGCTATTTATATTTGGAACGGCCATAAGCAATTTGGGCCGATGTATCTTATGTTGGCAGAATTAAACTTTCACATTTCTTGTGTAATTACCTGGGCTAAGCCGACTTTTGCTTTAGGCTATGGTGATTATCAACAGCAGACAGAATTTTGTTTATATGGTTGGAAGGAAAAGGGCGGAAGCCATAAATGGTACGGCCCTAATAACGAATCTACCCTTTGGCAGATAAAACGCGATAATACAGCCGATTATATCCATCCAACCCAAAAACCCGTTGCCATAGCGCACAGAGCCATAAGAAACAGCTCCAAGCGGGGAGATATTGTGCTGGATTTGTTCTTAGGTTCAGGAACAACCCTGATAGCAGCAGAATCATTAAAAAGAAGATGCTTCGGCACAGAAATTGATCCAGCTTATTGCGACGGCATTGTTAAGCGGTATGTAGGCCTTGCAGGGAAAGAGAAAGTTTCTAAAGAGGTATTAGCCAAATATGGATTGGCATAAGGAGGTAAATACCCATGTCTGATGATGAGAATTCTGTTAATGATGAAACTCCCGTTCTTGAGATTCTAAAACAGATAAGAGACGGGATATTTGACCCTAAAAAATTAGCCCCGGAAATACGCCTAGACTGCGTTGAACATTTATGGCATGTGGAAGCTCAACCGACAGCTGTCATGGCGCATCTCTTGCAGGTAAGCGATAAGACAATTCAGCGGGATAAGAACGATATCAGGGAAAGGAATGCCAAGAAATTAACTCCGGAAGATAGATTAAAAATTATTGGCGAGTTATTATCAAAAGGAACTGCTGCTCATGAGAACTTGATGAGATTATCACGTTCAAAGGATGGTTCAATTCAAGAAAAATCGCAGGCCGGTTATTATACTTGGAAAGCTATTGAAGAACAGGCAAAGCTTCTTCAAAGTTTAGGATATTTTCCTTCCAAGCCAATGCAAATAGAGGCGGATATTCATTACAGCCATGAACAAGTTTTGACTCCTGCGTATTTAAAAGAAGAATTGGCCCGGCTTGAAGGTATTGTTAGCGCCAAGGGCATTGTAGACCAAAAAATTACCGAGCTGATTGAAGCAGTAAAAAGACAGATTGCCTTGGCGGAAGCTAACGTAGGGATTAAGGAACTTAAAACTCGAATCGAAGATATTGAGAAAGGATAAGAGACCGCTTGAGCGCCAATGAAACACTAAGAGAGCTTCGTAGGGAAATTGGCCGAAACTCCATTCTGCAATTCGCCCAAACCTATTTTCCGCAGTACGCAACTCATAAATCTCCTGCGTTTCATGAGGAGATTTGCGATGTGCTTATGGATATGTCTAAGAAACGGGACGGCCGTTTTGCTTTAGCTGCGCCACGTGGACATGCTAAAAGCACATTAGCAAGTTTCTTTTATGTGATGTGGTTGATATGCTATTGTAAAGAGCATTTCATTCTGATCCTTTCGGCGACTGCCAATCAGTCAGAAAAGTTGTTATCGAGCATTTCTACTGCCCTTGAAACCAACCGCACCATGCGGGAAGATTTTCCAGAGGTTTTTAATCCCAAAGAAAAGGCAAAAACTAAATGGACGCAGGAAGAGATTGTAACACCTAATAATATTATGATTTCCGCCCGAAGCGTGGGACAGAATTTTCGCGGGATAAAGCATGAACAGTATAGGCCGAGTTTAATTATTCTTGATGACGTTGATGGCGAAAAAAATACCTACAATGTCGATTCCAGAAAAAAGGTTTTTGACTGGTTTACCCAAACTGTTCTTAAGGCCGGAGCACCTAAAGTGCTCAATATAATTGCAGTGGGAACTTTGCTTCATCCTGATTCACTGCTGGGCCGCCTAACCAAAAAGCAAGAGTTTCCTGATTGGCAGAAACGCATTGATAAGGCGGTTCTTGCGTTCTCTCCGCGAGAAGATTTATGGCAGAAATGGGGGAATATTTTATTTAACCGTGGAGATAGCCATAATGATGAAGCAGGCTTGAATGCGGCAGACAGTTTCTTTCAAGAAAATAAGGATGCGATGCTTGAAGGCACTAAGGTTCTTTGGGAAGAAGTTGAAGATTATTATACTTTGATGAAGATTAGAGCAATTGAGGGTTCATATAGTTTTGAATCCGAGAAACAAAATGACCCAGCTAATGCCAAAGACAGCCGTTATGACCCAGAGAAATTTCATTATTGGGATGATGAATTCCCAACCGTGGAAAAACTCCTTGGGTCTTTTGACGATGACTATAGTATTATTGGCGCCTGTGACCCTAGTGTTGGTGTGATGAAGAGCCATTCGGATCACTCCGCGATTATTGTTTTAGCCAAACATAGAGGTAAACTCTATGTCATTGATGTGGATATTAAACCAAGGCCGCAGGAAGATTTGGTTCAAGCTATTATTAATTTCTGTAAAATTCGCCACCGAATGGAAAAATTTGTTATTGAGTCAAATTTGTTTCCTGAGCTTTTATTAAATACCGTACGTGAACAAGCCTACAGGGAAAATGTTGTTGCGTCTTTTACGGAGATCCGCAACACTAAGAATAAAGAATTAAGAATCTTTGGTATGGAGACTTATATTACAACAGGCACGATTCTATTCTCCCGAAAGGATACGGTATTGCTTGACCAGCTTAAGTATTTCCCTAGAGGCGATCACGATGATGGGCCGGATGCGTTGGAGATGGCTCTGCGAGAAGCAGCGCTGAATGAAACTGGTTTTGTACGTTTAGATGAAGATATAAGAGATCCCCACGGCAGGGGTATTAATCATCCAGAATTTGGGCGGACAACCCCGGAAGAGGATGCTCAAGATGAAGACGATGAGGATGACGGCGGCGGCGGGACAGCTCATATTATTAGGTTGTAAAGAACAGATTTATTGAAAAACGGGTTGGTTAAACGTGGGACATTAAGGATAAAATAGGTATGTCCGTAGGAACGGTAAGACATTCTATAACTCGTTGTGCCACATATACTTATGATATTATGTCTCTTGGAAAAGAGACATAAATGGACAAATTTCTGGACAAAATTTATCTCTAAATTCGTAATATTGACAATTTTGTGGTACAATAAGGATCATTAATTGAGAGATAGATTTCTATGTGCTACCAACACGGGGAGTTTTTAAATTAACCCCCTGCAATAAAATAATTTGCAAGGGGTTTTTCTGTGAAGTATAATTATTTTATGCAAACATTAATATCGATAATAGGACAATTATTAATAAGTATTGTTGGCGGAATAATCTCTGGCTTGATTGTGACCTGGCTATTGAAACAAGAACTCGCAAAAGTTATATCAAAAGATGCTATTAAGCGATTGTTGAAGAAAGAAATTTTTATTGTTATATTAGTAATAATTTTAATGGTTGTATATGTAGCTCTTGTCAATAAAGGCATTTTACCAAAACCTGAATTTAAAGACTATCTGATTGTATATGATGAAAAGGGCAATGAGTATTTGTATGATGGCAAGGAGAAAATACCTACAGGAGTTGTGAATCCAATGACTCCTGATGTTATTGAAGTTCCAGGTGTAAAAACTAGTGCAAAAGATATAGTAGGTGGAGTGACAGTAGAGGTTACGCAGGGTGATTCAAAAACTGAAAAGGAAATCTTAGACAATAAATAACAAATCTTCCGATAAGTATTGAATGTTTTCGGTAAGTAGCCACTTGCTGAATTCGTCTAATGCGGGGACCCGGTAAAATAGAGATAGAAGCAGAGATTAATTCCAGTTCGAGTCCTAGAGGGGGAGGAGTAAGTTAGTTATTGGTTTTCCTGAAGTTATTCTGCGCAAAATCTTTGGCGTTTGCCTTTTGGCGATCGTCGGCTATATGATAATTAAGTAGATTTCTCAATTATGGTAAATGCAAGAGAAGAGAAAAAGACAATGAAGGGATTTTTTAATAAATGTTTGGTATTTTTTTCTTCTATACATAAAACTTGCCCTCTTTGCATAATCTCTCGTAGATATCCGCGATCAAAGTTTGCAAAAATAGTTTCTGTTTGGAGTCGGATTTGCCCTTGTTGTAATATTTATTACCTGGCTAAAAAAAGAAAACTTATTTAGCGGTGTGTTGTTTTAATGAAAACGCTTGACAGAAATCTTAGATAGTGTAAAATATTGCTATTGGTAATCATTTTCAATAAGAGAGTACTTACAAAAACTTTAGCGGTAATATATCTTTGAAATGGAGGTAAGAGATGAAAGTAAGGAAAATAAATAAAACTACGAAAGCAAAGAAGAAACTTTCTCGTTACTGCCGATCGGGCAGGGTTTTGTGGTAAGAATCTTTTAGTTAGTCGAAAGATTCTTAATGTCTAAATTTTATAAAAATCCAGATTAGATATTAAACAACTAGGTACAAATCTGTATTTTTTGGAGGTGAATTATTATTAAGGCACTATCACCAGTTGTTTTATTTCATAAATTAGGTCGGTATATTGGCATATCTACATCTACGGGAGATTTTTACGAGCTGCCCACGGAAATATTTAATTTATTAGAAAAGTGGAATAAAGAAATATCCATTTTTTCGTCTTCTTTTTTTAAGCAAAAAGCTGCAGCTTTGGCAAAGAAGTTGAATATTCCCTCTGAAATAATAAAACTTTTTCCAGTTTCTGACAAAAAAATATCATTTAAAACCGATAGGAACGCGGCTGCCGGTCTTACTGATCTAACCCTTAATTTGACGTCAAGCTGTAATCTTCGCTGTGTTTATTGCTGGAATGACCATGGCAAATACTCCAACAAAAGATTTTTGGGAAAGAAAAAAGGGGAATTTAGCAGCAATGTTAAAGATGAATATATGTCAGTTGAAACCGCTTTAAAAGCGGTGGATATTTTAGTCAGTGAGCGTGGTAAAGATAATGATCTAGTAGTTGATTTTTACGGTGGCGAGCCTTTGATGAACCTTAAAACACTTAGGGCAACGGTTGACTATTGCAGGGAAAATCAATTAAAATGGAAAACAAAGTTCCATTTTCTATTGGCAACAAATGGGACTCTTTTAACTCCAGATGTAGCTGAAGAATTGATTGATAAAGGAGTGCAAATCGCTGTTAGCATCGATGGCCCTAAAGCCGTACATGATAATAACCGGCCACTTATTAACCAAAAGGGTAGTTTTGATATAATTTTATCAAATCTTAAAAGAATGCCTAAGGCAGTCATGAAAAGACTGGTAGGTCGCACTACGGTAACTCCATTTTTTCCTGATATGGTAAAATTGTATGAGAATTTAAGGAATCTAGGGTTTGAGCGGATTGAACTTTTTGAGAGTGAAGATGCATGCCATAGGTTTCTCCCCGGGCAAGAGACAAGCTTTTTCAGTACGGAAGATAGTTATAAGCTTTTATGTAAAACATATGAAAAACTGGCATTGAAATATATTGATGATGTTGTTTCGGGAAATTTGAATTATAGTAAAACGTTCTTCAATCGGTTTTTTAAATTAATGCAAAGGTTGTATTATAATCACGAGGTTTCAGGGGGCTGTCCTGCCGCCAAAGGACAGATTGCGGTAGGCATTGACGGTAAAATTTATCCGTGTACTTCATTTCTAGGAGTGCATGAATTTGAATTGGGAAACGTGGATCAAGGTATCAATGAAAGTAAATTTCAGGCGTTTATTAAAAAGATAAATAAGCGGTTCGAATATTGCCAGAAAGATTGTGATTTATTTAGTCTTTGCCGATCAACGGGCTCTTGTTTGAATGTCAACTATTTCTTTAATGGAGATCCTGCTGTGCCTCATAAAAAAAGTTGCGCTCTTTTTGCTGAAAAATTAGCTTTAGCTGCCGCAAGCCTATCGATTCTTTCCGAAAAGATTCCCCATCGGTTGGAGGAATTGTTTGGGTTTGACCCAATAGGCAGAAGGGGGAATAAATTATATTGATATAATCATTTTCAATAAAATAAGGAATAAAAATGCCAAGAGGTAATTGTAAAGGACAAGGATGGTGGCACGGAAAATTCAGGGGTTGTGGGTATAGGCTTACTGTTGGTAGGGAGGCCATCCTCGATATTCTGTCTAAATCCGAAGGCCACTTAAGCGCCGAAGATATATATATGAAAATCCATCCCAAGTATCCCAGCGTAGGGCTGACTACTGTTTACCGGACGCTGGAAGTATTGTCAAATCTCGGCATGGTATATAAGCTTGATTTTGGAGATGGCCGGGCACGCTATGAATTTGCCGAAGGCCCTAAAGGAGCGCATCATCACCATCATTTAGTTTGTACGCAATGCAATAAGGTGATCGATTATACTGATTTTATTGATGAAGAAGTTGAGTTGCTTAATCAGACAGAGAAAGGGTTGGGGCAGAAATATAAGTTTAGAATCACCAATCATCTTATACAGTTTTATGGTGTATGTGAGCAATGTAGCGGTAAGAAGTAACGGCTATATTTTTTTACCTATTAATGGAAATGATTTTCGGTAACGGAAAGGAAGGTGGTATATATGCCAGGTTTTGACGGAACAGGGCCAAGAGGCCAAGGAGCAATGACAGGCGGTGGTAGAGGGTATTGCGCGGTAGAATTAAATAGTACGTTGGTAAGGCCAATGAGCGGCCGCGGTTTTTACGGTAGGGGTGGTGGCCGTGGATATAGAAATTGTTTTAACGCTACGGGGCTTTCGGGTTGGATTAGGGCCCAAAGAGGCATGCAGGTATTTGGGGTTTTTGGCCGAGCAGTTTCCAAAGAGGAGGAATTGGAGACATTAAAAATCCAAGCTGATTTATTGAAAAAACAGCTTGATGATACGCAAGCGCGTATTCAGGAGACGGAAAATCAGAAAAAACCTGTTTAAAAATAACCAAGTATTTTCTTAACTAAAGGGAGGGTGTTAAAGATGAGAGTCGGAGTCGTATTAGAAGATGAAAATGGAGTGAAAGGTAATGTCTGCGCGCATTTTGGGCAGTGTAAGTTTTTTTTCTTAGCGGATATTGATAAGGATAAGAAGAAAATAATCAGTTCGCGTATTGTACCGAATAATACTGTACATGGTGGGGGAGGGTGTGTTGCAGTCGATGAGATATTAAAGCATAAGATAACCCATGTTATCGCTGGAGGTATGGGCATGGGCGCTCAGCAGAAATTTGCCAGCGCTGGAGTTAAAGTGTTTGGCTATGTTGGTAATGTGCAAAAAGCACTGGATGATTTTATGAATAATACTTTGGGCGGCCTTGATGCTTGTAAAGATCATGGCGATGGCGGAGGATGCCATTAAGAAGAAAGGTTGAAATATGAAAATATGTGTCACTTCAGAAGGCGAAAATTTGGATTCCAAGGTTGATCCCCGTTTTGGCCGGAGTCAGAATTTTATTATTGTTGATATCGATACTTTAGAATTCGAGGCTATTGGGAACCCGAATATCGAATCTATGGGTGGAGCGGGAATTCAATCTGCGCAGTTGGTTGCTTCAAAACAGGTTAAGGCTGTGGTTACGGGAAACGTCGGGCCGAATGCTTTTCAAACATTACAAGCGGCAGGGGTAGAAGTTTTTACCGGCGCATCAGGTACTGTTAAAGAAACGATTGAGAAATATAAGAAAGGAGAATTTAAGGCGAATTCCAGCCCAAGCGTAGGTTCGCACTCTGGAATACCGAATAAGAAAAAGTAATAACGAGACACCCCGCGCTAATTGGAATTGCGCGGGTGTTGCCTGCCGGTAGGCAGGTTTATGTAGATAAGGAGCAGCTATGGCGGCGAAAGTTGATCAAAAGAAATGTAATGGTTGTGGCACGTGCAAAGATATTTGTCCGGTTAATGCGATAAAGATAGAGAACGAAAAAGCCATAATCAGCGATGATTGTGTGGAATGCGGCGCTTGCGTAAATCAATGCCCAACTGAAGCAATTTCGATTTAGGAGAATTAATGTATAAGTTGGATATTAAGAAAAGGAGGTGGTTTGAATGCCATTTTTTGAGTCAATAGAGAAGATGGATCCGAAACATGTTGATTTAGAAAGAGCTAGGAAATCTTTGCGGGAAGAGCTTGAAGCGATTGATTTCTATCAGGAAAGAATAGATGCTACTGATGATGATTCGCTTAAAAAGTTACTCGCGCACAATATGAATGAGGAAAAAGAACACGCGGCGATGCTTATGGAATGGATCAGAAAGAATGATCCAACGCAAGACAAGATGTTTAAAGAGCACGATTAGGAGGTGATTAGTATGCCAAGAGGAGATGGAACAGGCCCTTTAGGGCAAGGCCCAAGAATGGGAAGGGGTAGAGGTGGCGGAAATCGTCAGGGCGCAGGCCCTGGAGGAAATTGTGTCTGCCCTGCTTGTGGGACAAAGGTTGTACATCAAGCAGGTATGACGTGTGCTTCAATGAATTGCCCTAAGTGTGGGATAATGATGGTTAGAGAGTAAGGATTAAATTTTGGATAAGGAAGTTCTTGAGAATTATAAAATATATCTTGAAAGAAAAAAGCTTTATCAAAGTTTTGGCTATGATGTAGAAAAGGAAAGAGATTTTATCCTAGCTCAGGCGAAGCCTCTCCATGGGAAAATTCTTGAGGCTGGAACTGGTAAGGGGAATTTTGCGCTCGCTTTGGCTAAGGCAGGGTATTCTTTTGTTACCTTTGATATATCCGCGGTTGAGCAGCGTTTCGCAAAACTAAATATAGCGCATTTTGGTTTCCAAAAGCAGGTAGATTTTAGGATTGAAAACGGCGAACATACCAGTTTTTCTGAAGGCAGTTTTGACACAGTCTTTTCTGTAAATGTCCTCCATCATCTGCGCAATCCTTATCAAGTGTTTAATGAGTTAATTAGGCTGCTTTCACAAAATGGAAAATTAATCTTAGCTGACTTTACCGAAGAAGGTTTAAAAATTATGGATAAGATCCACGCTCTTGAAGGCAATAAGCATGAAGTGGGTAAAACTAAATTAACAGATGCCGAGGCCTATTTAAGGGAAAAATGTTTTTTAGTAAGGAGTATCCAAAGTATGTATCAGCATGTATTAATTGCAAGCAAAGACTTAAATAAAATAAATGATCATTTCAATTGCTAGCGGTAAAGGTGGCACGGGTAAAACTACTGTCGCGGTTAATTTGGCGTTATCCATTGATAACGTGCAGTTTCTTGACTGTGACGTTGAAGAACCTAACGCCCACATTTTTTTAAAACCGGTAATCAAAAAGCAAAATAAAGCCTATATCCCTGTTCCGGAAATTGATGATTCAAAATGCGTTTATTGCGGTAAATGCGCTAAGGTTTGTGTTTATAACGCAATAGCGGTACTCCCCGGCCAAGGTGGGAAAAAAGGAACTACTTTGGTATTCGCGCATTTATGCCATGGCTGCGGCGCCTGCAGCGCTCTTTGCCCTGAAAAGGCAATAAAAGAAGTAAACAGAGAAATTGGGGTAGTTGAGATAGGTAGTTGCGGCAAAATAGAATTTATTCATGGTTTGCTTAATATAGGCGAAGCAATGTCTCCGCCGCTTATCCGCCAGGTTAAAGAACATATTAATCCTAAGAAAACCGTTATCATTGATGCTCCTCCGGGCACGTCTTGTCCGGTAGTTACTTCCGTTAAGGGGAGTGATTTTTGCGTATTAGTTACTGAGCCCACGCCTTTTGGTTTGAATGACCTGATTTTAGCGGTTGAGGTTTTGAGAAAATTAAAGATCCCCTTTGGGGTAGTCATCAACCGCTCGGATTTAGGAAATAATAAAACGGAAGAATATTGTAAGCAAGAAAATATCCCCGTCTTGATGAGAATACCGTTTAAAAGAGAAATAGCCATGGCCTATTCAAAGGGAGAACCTATTGTTCAGGCATTCCCAGAATATAAAAAAGATTTCCAGGGACTTTTTAATATAATTAGAGATGGAAAATTTAGTTAAAGATTTTCTAAAACAGAAACGATTCGCTGTAGTGGGATCATTCAGGAATGAAATCAAATTCGCCTATAAGATTTTAGTTAATTTAACAGAAAAAGGCTATGAGGTTTTTCCTGTTAATCCACGTTTGAGGGAAGTTGAGGGCAGAGTTTGTTATAAAACTATAAGCGATATTCCATATAGTGTGGATGTCGCTAATATTGTTACACCTCCGTTAGTAACTGAAAGCATTTTAAAAGAATGCCTGCAAAAAGGCATAAGAAGAGCCTGGCTTCAGCCTGGGGCAGAGAGCCAGGCTTCCATCAAGTTTTGTCATGATAACGATATTAAAGTAGTTCATGGCATTTGCGTAATGTTGGAATCGTTGAAATAAGAGGAGAAGCTATGAATAAAAAGACAGACATATTAATTATCGGCGCCGGGCCCGCAGGAGTGGTTTGCGCGGTAACTGCAAGAAAATATTATCCTGATAAGAGCATTACGGTGATCAAAGATATTGCGGATGGAGTAATTCCTTGCGGGATTCCTTATATGTTTGCCAGCTTAAGTAATCCTGATGAGAATAAACTAGGGATGGCATCTTTGGAAAAGAACAATATTGAAGTAGCTATTGATGCAGCTGTAAGTATAAACAGAAAAGATAGAATAGTAGATTCGGCAAATAAAATTCAATATTCCTACGAAAAGTTAGTTTTGGCAATTGGTTCAATGCCTTTAATCTTACCCATTAAAGGGGTAGATAAACAAGGGGTATATCCAATAAATAAAGAAATGGGATATTTAAAGAACGTTATAGAACAGATTAAACGCTGTAAAAATGTTTTAGTGATCGGAGGAGGATTTATCGGTGTTGAGTTTGCTGATGAGCTTTCCAAATTAAAAGGAATAAAGGTTACCTTAGTAGAAATGCTGCCGCATTTACTGGCTAACTCATTTGATCCAGAATTTTCGCAGATAGCCCAAATACGTTTAAAGGAAAAAGGAGTTGATGTCCTAACTAATACCCAGGTTGAAGAAATAATCGGCCAAGATAAAGTTGAAAAGGTGAGATTTAGTGATGGTAAAGAGATACCTATTGAGGGGGTAATCCTTGGTGTCGGCTCAAAGCCGAATGTAAAACTAGCCGTAGATGCCGGATTAGAACTGGGGTCTTGTAAGGGTATTTTAACTGATGAGTATATGCGTGTTTCGGTTGATGCGGATATTTTCGCGATTGGAGATTGTGCTTGTAAAAGGGATTTTTATACCCGGAAAGCCATTTCAGTGATGCTGGCGTCTACCGCTACGGCCGAAGCCAGAATCGCGGGAGCTAATCTTTATCAGATAAAAGTTATCCGTGAGAACAAGGGGACAATTGCCATATATTCGACATATATTGACGGCTTGGTTTTGGGTTCAGCGGGGCTTACCGAAAAAACTGCCCGGGAAGAGAATTTTGAAATTGTCGTTTGTAGCATAGACGGCGTCGATAAACATCCCGCTTTATTACCGGGGGCACACAAGGGTAAAATCAAGCTGATTTTCTCTAAACAGTCCGGTATTATTTTAGGAGGCCAGGTCAGCTGTGGTATGTCTTGCGCGCAAATGATTAATATAATCGGTATTGCTATCCAGAAGCGTATGTCGGCAACGGAGCTAGAGACTTTGCAGGTAGCCACGCATCCTTATTTAACCAGCGCGCCGACGATGTACCCGATTATTTTAGCTGCTCAGGATGTGTACGGGAAGATATAGTTAAGGAAAGTTGTATAAATATGATTAAAACAGAAGAAATTACCCGTTATATGGGGACAGAAGATTTTATTGATGAAGCTGCCATAGAGAAGGCGTTGCAGGATAATCATAATCCCGATTCTTGCAGGGTAAAAGATATTCTAAAGAAATCATTAGCTATAGAAACTCTTGATTTAGACCAAACAGCAGCGTTATTAAATGTCCAAGATAAGGATTTGTGGGATGAGATTTTTTTAACTGCGGCTTTGGTAAAAAAGAAAGTATACGATAATCGTATCGTAACTTTTGCGCCGATGTATTGTAGTAATTATTGTATCAACAATTGCGCGTATTGCGGCTTTAAAAGCGATAACTCCATTGAAAGAAAGAAACTTTCATTTGACCAAATACGCGAGGAAACAAAGGTTTTGGCGGGTGAAATAGGCCATAAGCGCCTGGTTACGGTTTACGGTGAGCATCCTTATTCGGATGTTAACTATATCGCGGGTACGCTTGAGGCAATCTATTCAGTAAAAGTTAAAACCAAGAAAGGGGTTGGCCAAATTCGCCGGGTGAATGTGAATTGCGCTCCTCTTTCAATAGATGATCTTAAAATATTAAAAAAATCCGGTATTGGCACGTATCAGGTATTTCAGGAAACATACCATCATAAGACATATCAAAATCTTCATCCCGCCTCTACTATAAAAGGGAATTACCATCGGCGGCTTTATTGTATGCATCGGGCTTTGGACGCGGGTATTGATGATGTGGGTATTGGTGTTTTATTTGGTTTATACGATTGGAGATTTGAAGTGATGGGGCTGCTCTGCCATGCCCGTGATTTAGAAAGGTGTTTTAATGGTATCGGGCCACACACAGTTTCTTTTCCGCGGCTTGAGCCTGCAATGAATGCTTTGTCTATCTCTGAATCTTCATATAAAGTTTCAGATGAAGATTTTAAACGCCTTGTCGCGGTGATTCGGCTTGCTATACCTTACGCAGGCATGATTATTACCGCTCGGGAGAGTTCAAAGATTAGGCGTGAAGTAATTCCAATCGGGTGCACGCAAACCGACGCGTCCACGCGTATCGGGATAGGCGCATATAGTAAAAGATCTTTCGGGCAAAAAGAAGACCGGCAACAGTTTTTATTAGGAGATATTCGCACACTTGATGAAGTTATCGCGGAGCTGGCACAGATGGGATACATCACATCTTTTTGTACTGCCGGATATCGTTGTGGCAGGACGGGAGGATGTATTATGGAGCTTTTACGTTCCGGAAAAGAAGGCGAATTTTGTAAATTAAACGCGATACTTACATTTAGGGAATGGCTTGATGATTTTGCGACGCCGCAGACGAAAGCGGTTGGTGAGGCAGTTATTGTTAAAGAAATAGGCGAGGTGAAGAATCGTTTGCCATCGTTTTATCCAAAACTTATTGAATATTATAAAAAGATTGAAAGTGGAGAGAGGGATATTTATTTTTAAAAGATAAATATGATGAAACAAATTGTAGTTATCAGCGGAAAAGGTGGCACGGGTAAAACCGTGATCACCGGAGCGTTTGCGGCTTTGGCGAAGAATCATGTTATGGCTGATTGTGATGTGGATGCCGCGGATCTGCATTTATTGTTACAACCAAAAATCAAAGAACGCCATGATTTCAGAAGCGGACTAAGTGCTGTAATTGATAAGAAAGTCTGTCAGCAATGCGGGAAGTGTATAGCAGCTTGTAGGTTTAATGCTATAAGTGATGGTTTTGTGATTGATCATGTTTCTTGCGAAGGTTGTGGTTTTTGCAGCCATATTTGCCCGGTTGGCGCTATAAAGATGGAAGAGAATCTTGCGGGAGAATGGTTTATTTCCGAGACTCGCTTTGGGCCTATGGTACACGCTAAGCTTGGGATTGCCCAAGAGAATTCAGGAAAACTTGTTTCTTTGGTGAGAAAGCAGGTAAAAGAGCTGGCAGAGAAGAATAATTGCGATTGGGTAATTATTGACGGCGCTCCGGGTATAGGATGTCCTGTTATTGCTTCACTTTCTGGAATTGATTGCGCGGTAGTAGTAACTGAGCCTACGTTATCCGGTTTGCATGATGCTTTAAGGGTTATAGAAGTAACCAAGCATTTTAATGTTCCCTCGCGGCTAGTAATTAATAAATATGATTTAAACCCGGATATGTCAGAAAAAATAGAAGATCATTGCGCAAAAAACGGGATTTCGTTAATCGGTAAAGTCAGGTTTGATAAAACAGTGGTAGAGGCCATGGTTGAGGGTAAGACGATTATGGAATACAAGGATACGCCAGTTAAGGATGAGATTCGCGGCATTTGGGAAAAACTACAGGTTTAAATTATGGATTCCATAAATAAGCGGGATATTCACGTATTAAAATATTTTTCATCCTTTGTGAGCGTATCTTACGGGCAAGTAATTAATATTACCGAGCCAACGCTTAGGTTTTGTCCATTAGCAAAACATCTGTGTAAAGATTTTAGCAAAATACAAGGTAACGATAAGGAAGCTGTTAAAAGCGCAATTGAATCAAAAATAGAAGATTATGGTTTTTTCACTGATAATAGAGAGCTTTCCTGCGGAGATGTTTCAATTCCATATGGGGCCTCAGAGATGCTTATGTTCGCGCTGAGAAAGAGCGCGATTGACGCGGCAGTTGTAGTCTGTGAAGGGGCCGGTACAGTTATCACGGACGCGCCGGAAGTTGTTCAAGGTATAGGCGCTCGAATGAATAGCTTGTTGCTAACATCGCCAATTAAAGGCATTATTGGTAAACTTAAAACTGCCGGTTGCCGAATAGTATCTGAAAACGCGCTTATTGATCAGTTTCAAGGGGTTAAGGAAGCGATAAAAGCAGGGTATAAAACTATCGCCGTTACTATAAGTGGAGATTCGGCTGAGAATTTAAAGAGGCTGCGTTTATTAGAAAAAGAAAACAGCGTTAAAATAATTTCATTGGTGGTATGCACAACTGGTATAACTAATGATAAGATTACTATGATACGCGATTACGCTGACTTGGTGTGGAGCTGCGCTTCTTTTGATGTGCGCCAGATGATCGGGCCTTTGGCGATAATACAGCTTTCCAAACAAATACCAGTTTTTGTCTTAACCAAGAACGGAGTTGATTTTGTTTCTGCCTACGCGGACGAAAGCGGAAACATTAATAGTTTGGATACAAAAAAGCAATACCTTTTTTCAAATGAGCACAGCGGGCAATGTGTTCATTTAGGAAACTTTAAGGTATTTATTAGCGAGTCTAAACTGCCAGTTAATGCCCAGAGCATGCTGAGTTTTGAAGATAAAACGAGTACGCGCCTGTATAGATAGAGAATCTTTTAGAAAGGATGCTTATATGGAAAACAAGAGTAATAAAGAAGAATCCTTTGGTTACCCTAAAGAGGTTATTAAGCTTTTGAATGATCCAAAGTTTTTTGGCAGAATGAACGATCCCACAAGTTCGTCATATTTAAAAGGGCCTTGCGGGGACGCGATGGAGTTCTGTTTGGTGATTGAAGATAAAAGGATTACCGATATTAAATATTACACAGATGGATGCGGCGCCACAAGGGCATGCGCTGCAATGGCCGCGCATTTGGCTTATGGCAAAACTATCAATGAAGCATTAGCTATTTCAGCGGGAGAGGTGATTAAACAACTGAAGGGTTTACCCGCAGATCACTTGCACTGTTCGATACTTTCTGTAAGCACTCTTTACAGGGCAATCGCGGATTATTTATTAAAAAAGTAAAAAGGGGAATTAAAAAATGAATGAGCAAAATTTAATGGAGCAGGAAAAACAGCTTAAAGAAAAGATGTCTAGAATTAAGTATCCTCTTATCGTCATGAGCGGTAAAGGCGGGGTGGGAAAGACAACGGTGGCGGTTAATCTTGCGTATGCACTTTCACTCTCCGGTAATTCGGTGGGTATTTTAGATATTGATCTTCACGGGCCTAATATTGCGAAAATGCTGGGAGTAGAAGACCGAACAATCTTTTCTTGTGAATTTGGGATAGAGCCCGTTTTAGTGAGCGCAAATCTTAAAGCGGTGAGTATCGCTCTTTCAGGCTACAATCCTGATCAGCCGATAATTTGGCGTGGGCCTGCCAAAGCCGCGGTGATCCGGCAATTTTTGAGCGATGTGAACTGGGGTGATTTAGATTATCTAGTTATTGATTCGCCTCCCGGAACAGGAGATGAGCCTTTAAGCGCTTGTCAGCTTATTCCCAATGTAAGTGGGATTATTATTGTAACTACGCCGCAGGATGTCGCTATACTTGATGCGCGTAAAAGCGTTCTGTTCGCTCAGGAAATAAAAATACCGGTAATCGGTATAATTGAAAATATGAGTGGGTTTATTTGTCCGCATTGCCATGGCCAAACAGATATTTTTAAAAAAGGTGGCGGCGAGAAAGCTGCGCAAGGATTAAAAGTCCCGTTTTTGGGGGAAGTGCCGTTTCAACCGGAATTTGTTGAGTTTGGGGATAAGGGAACACCGTTTGTTTCTTTCCAAGAGAAATCAAAAGCCGCTGAGGCGTTTATGGGTATTGTGGATAAAATAAAAGAATTTGTCGAAAGATAGATAATGAAGTCCGTGTTTAAATATATTTATGGACCGGTACCTTCTTGGCGGTTGGGGAGTTCTTTGGGTATAGACCCGATCTCTAAAGGGAGAAAAGTATGCAGTTTTGATTGTGTTTATTGTCAGATTGGCAAAACAGGGCTTTTTACTAATGAAAGAAAGAAATTTATTGAAGCTAAGGAGATTATTGAGGAGTTGGCTAGGCTACCTGCGTTGAAAATAGATTATATAACATTTTCAGGAGCTGGGGAGCCTACCTTGGCTGAAAATTTAGGGGAGATGATAAAAGCAGTAAAGTTAATCTGCAAAGAGCCAATTGCAGTTATAACTAATAGTTCTTTAATGGAGTTAGATGAAGTAAGGAAAGAGCTGGCTTTAGCAGATTTTGTTGTAGTTAAGTTAGATGCCTGTTCCCAAGAGTCTTTACAGGAAATTAACAGGCCTGTTAAAGGATTAAGATTCGATGATATTTTAGAGGGTATAAAAGAATTTCGAAATGAATATAAGGGGAAGTTAGCATTACAGATAATGTTTATCGAAAACAATAAACAGGATATTAATAAGTATATTTATCTAGCAAATTATATTAAGCCGGATGAAGTTCAGGTTAATACGCCGTTAAGGCCATGTAATGTTCGGCCATTATCCAGGGGAGATATTTTGAAGATAAAGGATTATTTTATTTCTACTTGTAAGGGAATCAATGTAGTTTCAGCCTATGACGAGAGAACATTGAAGGGTATTACGTCCGTAAGCGATGAAGCGACATTGAAAAGACGGGGCAAAGTTAAGTGAAGACTTATTTAGATTGTATCCCCTGTTTTTTCAGGCAAGCGCTTGAACAAGGACGATTATTTACTGAGAATGAGCTTATTCACAAAGAAATAATGAATGATGTTGCGACTCTAGTCCCTGGTTTTTCTCTGGGATTAACTCCTCCGGAAATGGCTCGCAAGATGCATAAGCTTTTTGAAAAAAGATTCGGAGAGCAGGACCTTTATAAAACAGTTAAAGATCAAAGCAACCGCCGGGCAATGGAGCTTTACCCGAAACTTAAAGAAAAGGTCACACAATCCAAGGATCGTTTGTTAACAGCGATTGAATTTGCTATAGCGGGTAATGTTATTGATTATGCGGCAAAGAACACCCTGGATATTGAGGAAGAAATCCAAAAATTGTTGAAAGATAATTTTACTGCCGGCCGAAAGGGCGTATTTGAATATGAAGGCTTCAAGAATGATTTAGAATCGGCAAAAACAGTTCTTTATTTGGCCGATAATGCCGGAGAGATTGTTTTTGACCGGATTTTTATTGAAGAGTTTTGCGATCACCGGAAAGTTATTTTTGCGGTTCGGGATAAACCAGCGATTAATGACGCCCTTAGGGAAGACGCGGTTTTTTGCGGGATAGATAAAATTGCTCAAGTTATTTCCAGCGGAGTTGATGCTCCGGGCACTATTTTAAAGTACTGCTCAGATGAATTTCTAAATATTTTCAGGCGTGCGGATATAGTTATTAGTAAGGGCCAGGGGAATTTCGAATCTTTGTCGCAAGAGAAAAGGGCTATTTTCTTTTTGTTTATGGTGAAATGCCCGGCTATAGCAAAGGAGACCGGCTGTAAGATGAGAGATGTAGTATTGTTTTACAATTTAAATAAAAATGGAGCCATTAGAAATAAAAAAATATCCGGATAGCGTTTTAAGAAAGAAAACGCTTGAGATAAAAGAGATTACAGATAAAGAAGTAAGGATTTTTGAAGAGATGCTTTTTACTATGCGGCATTTTGCGGGGATTGGTTTAGCTGCTCCGCAAATCGGGATTACAAAAAGTTTAATAGTTGTGGATATCGGCGAAGGCGCGATCAGATTAGCTAATCCGGTAATTATGGAAACAAAAGGATCAGGCGGTAAATGGGAGGAGGGGTGTTTAAGTATTCCAGGCATAGTGGTCAGTATCGCTCGACCGGAGGAAATTATCGTTAGCGGGTTAAATGAATTGGGAAAAGTTGTTGAAGTGGAGGCGCGGGGGCTTTTGGCAAGAGTTTTACAACATGAAATAGGCCATTTGCAAGGAAAACTAATTATTGATTATTTGGGGCTATTAGAAAAGCTAATGTTGTTTAAACCGAAATTTTGGAAGGCTAAAGATAAACATGTTAATTTATGAATATAAATACAGAGGTTGCGGTAAAATGAGCGATATTTCGCTTTGTTCAGGAGATGGAGTTTGTAAAAGATGATCGCTGATAAAATGTTGCGGCTCATAGCCAGGGAAGAGAACATTGATATTAATGTTTTAAAAAGAAATATTGCGCGGGGCTTAGCGGTTGTTTTGGCGAATAAAAATCATAAAAACATTAGGCCGATAGCCGTAGGCAAAGATCTGGCGGTTAAGGTTAATGCCAATATCGGCGCTTCCCCTGAAGATTTATGCCTAAAAAACGAATTGAAAAAGCTTAATGCCGCCATAGCAGCCGGGGCGGATGCGGTGATGGATTTGACTATAGTCTGCTGTTCTTCGGATATTGATAAAATAAGAAAGGCATTGATTGAACATTGCTCGTGTCCGTTAGGGACAGTGCCTATTTATCAAGCGGCGATTGAATCCGGCGGCGTTAAATCTATGGCAATAAAGGATTATCTTAAAGTGCTCCAGCGGCAGGCGAAAGAAGGTGTAGATTTTGTTACTATCCATTCCGGCGTTACCCGGGCAGCTTTAAGTTTGGTTAAAAAAAGGCAGATTCCGGTTGTATCAAGAGGAGGTTCTTTTTTGCTTGAGTGGATGGCAAAAAATAAAAAAGAAAACTTCCTTTATGAATATTTCGATGAGATTTTGGATATTGCCAAGGAATATAATGTCACCATAAGTTTAGGCGATGGGTTAAGGCCGGGTTGTATTGCTGATTCGACAGATAGGGCTCAAGTTTATGAATTAGGAGTTTTAGGAGAGCTTGCTTTAAAGGCAAAGCAAAGGGGTGTGCAAATAATAATAGAAGGCCCGGGGCATATTCCTTTAAATGAAATTAAGAAGAACGTGGAATTAGAGAAGAAAATCTGTCGCGGCGCGCCTTTTTATGTTTTAGGCCCGCTGCCTATAGATACAGCTGTAGGTTATGACCATATCGCCTGTAGTATAGGAGGCGCTTTAGCCGGTTATTGTGGAGCGGACTTTCTTTGTTATGTTACCCCTAAAGAGCATATTGGATTGCCGGATGTTGAAGATGTCCGCCAGGGAGTTGTGATTACAAAGATTGCTGCTTCTATTGCTGATATTGCCCGGGGCAATAAGAGGGCAATATCGCAGAATAGGTTGATGTCAAAGGCAAGGAAAAATCTCGATTGGGTTAAAATGCGCGAATATGCCATTGATAGCAGGAAGTTTAAAGAGCTGCTTAGTAAAGCTCCACGATTAAAAAAGGGTGGCTGTTCTATGTGCGGAGATGAATTTTGCGCGCTAAAAGTTTACAGATAGTATGAAATTAGTCACGAAAAATATTCACTACGCGATTAAGTCGTTGCTTTACTTTGCTTTAAACCCCGCCAGGGTGATTTCTGTTAATGAGCTGGTAAAGAAATTAAATATGCGCAGGGCTTTTTTAAGAAGAATCCTGCAGGTATTGAGTAAACACGGCATATTAAAGTCTTTAAAAGGCAGTGGCGGAGGGTTTATGCTAAGAATTAATCCGGATAAAATACGTATTATAGATATAATGCGTATTTTTCATAATGAGATAGATATCATTGATTGCTTGTTGGAGAAAAATATATGCCCTCAGTCTGATACATGCTTACTAATGCGGAAGATGAAAAATATTGAGTTTCAATTAAATAACGTATTAAAGCAGCTTACCATAACGAAATTACTTAAGAGTATGGGCAGGCAGGTTAGAAAAGATCGAATTTGCTCTAATGCGCGGGACAAGATTTCTTAATGAAATATTTGCTGCAATGGAGGAGAGAAAATGGGGATTGATGTAACTGATGCTAATTTTAAACAAGAGGTATTGGAAGAAGTTTTGCCAGTTTTGGTGGATTTTTGGTCTGTATGGTGCGGGCCTTGCCTCAGGCTTGCCCCGGTGATCGAACAAATTGCCAAAGAATATAAAGGAAAATTAAAAGTCTGTAAATTAAACGTGGATGATGCCCCTAAGACGGCTTCCAGTTATGGTATTATGAGTATACCGACATTGGCGATCTTTAAAAATGGGGAAGTAGTAGATAGAATTGTAGGCGCGCTTCCTAAGGCAGAGATTGAAACTGCAATTAAATCTCATATTTGATATATGAAAGTGCGGAGAAGATAATAAATGAATATTTATCCGAAAATAAAAATAGGATTATAATATGAGGAATTTTAAGCAAATTGATGAAGCAAGAAAGATCCTAGGATTAGGTGAAGAGGCGAGCATAGAAGAGATTAAAGAGGCTTTTAGAAGTTTAGCCCTTAAATACCATCCTGATAGATGTAAGGCGAAAGATAAGCAACACTGTGAAGAAATATTTAAAAAAATAAACCACGCAAGGGATGTTATCTTAAGCTATTGCGCAAATTATCAGTATTCTTTCAGAGAGAAAGAGGCCAAGAAAAATACTATGTCAAAAGAAGAATATGAGCATCTTAAAAGGTTTTATGACGGTTGGTTCGGAGATCTGGATTTATGAGTGATGCCTTCGATAAACATTATAAGAAATATGACGCTTGGTATGATAAGCATAAATTCGCATTTTTGTCAGAGCTGGGGGCAATAAGAAAAGTACTGCCGCAGAATGAAAAAGGGTTGGAGATTGGTGTTGGCACAGGCAGATTTGCTTCTAGATTAGGAATAAAGTACGGGGTTGATCCTTCTGAAAATATGCTTAAAATTGCCAGAAAAAGAGGTATAGATGTACACCGTACTCAAGGAGAAAGATTACCGTTTGATAGTTCCACTTTAGATTATATTACCATTATTATTACTTTGTGTTTTGTCAAAGATCCTGTCGAAGTATTGATAGAAGCAAAAAGGGTTTTAAAGAAGCGTGGCAAGATTATTATTGGCATTATTGATAAGGATAGTTTTTTAGGCAGGTTCTATCAGGGGGAAAAAAGCCTGTTTTATAAGCAGGCACATTTTTTCGGCGTGAAAGAAGTTACTAATTTGCTTAAGATGTCAGGCTTTGGCAGGGTTTCGTATTATCAAACGATATATAAAATGCCGGATAAAATGAATTCAGTGGAGAAACCCAAAAAAGGCTTTGGTAAGGGTGGTTTTGTAGTGCTATCGGCAAAAAAGAAATGAGCGAAATAAAATATGAAAATAAAAATTATTGCCACAGGTTCAAGCAAGTGGGAACGGTTCATCCGTAGGTGGGGCATATCTTTTTTAATTGGTGAAGATGTACTTTTTGATACCTTTGGTGATCCGGGCGTACTTTTAAACAATATGCGGAAGTTTAATATTGATGCCGCTAAGATTAAGCACATTGTTTTGTCGCACGATGATTGGGATCATATATCCGGGTTGTGGTATTTGTTACCGGGCCGAAAAGATATTACAGTTTATATCTGTCCGGGTTTTGATCAGGAAGTAAAAGATAGAATTGCTTCTTTTGGCGTCCGCGTGGTTGAAGTTGAGCCGTTTACTATGATTAGAGAAGAGGTGTTTTCTACCGGTCAGATCCAAAGCTCTTGCGCAGATAGGCGTATTTTTGAACAGGCGTTGGCCGTAAAGTTTTTAAAAAACATAACGATTATTACGGGTTGTGCTCATCCCGGGATCGTTAACATTATAAATGCTGTAAAAAAACATTTTTTAAAGGAAAGAGTTTCTTTTATTCTTGGTGGTTTACATTTAAAAGACAATACGGACGAAACAAATATGCGTATTATAAAAGACCTGCGGGAGTTTGGTGTTCGTAAGGTTGCTCCAACGCACTGCACCGGAAAGCGTGCGATAGAGATGATGCGTGGGGCGTTTGGCTATGGCTTCGTGAGGGTCAAAGAGGGGGATAGCATAGAGTTATGAATTAATTGGGAGGGAGAGGATGAAAATAGGAATCATTATTGCAAATAACGATACAGAAACCTGTTGGAATGCCTTGCGCTATGCTAATTTTGCTATTGGCCAGGAAGATAAGGTTAAGGTATTCTTTATGGGTAAGGGCGTAGAATATCAAAAAATCAGCACAGAGAAGTTTAATACCATTGAGCAGGCAGAGAAATTGCTTCAAGCCGGAGGCAAGATTTACGCCTGCGGAACATGCATTAAAAGTAGGGAGCAGGAAGGTTCAGAAATGTGCCCTATCTCAACGATGAAAGATATGTATGAAATCGTTAAAGAAAGCGATAAAGTGGTGACTTTTTAATGAGGATACGTTAATCATGATGGTAGATTTAACTCAAATGCGGCCAGGAGAGATTGGTATAGTAAAAGAAATTCAGGGAGGCCATGGCCTCGTAAGAAAATTACAAAGTATGGGGCTAAGGCCGGGAAAGAAAATAACTAAGGTAAGTTCTCATTTCTGGCGCGGCCCCCAGACAGTAGAAGTAGGCAATATACAGATTGCAGTTGCGTTATTGATAGGAGCAATGCTTAATTTAATTCATTAATAGTATCCCTCTTGACAAAAACCTAGTTTGTGATATAAATAGAAATCATTTCTATTTATGAGAAAACCATGCAAGCTTATATTCAAGTTTTAAAAGACAATCGCTTAAAGATAACCCCTAGACGAAAAGCGGTTATTGAGATTTTTATGAAGTGCAGTGTGCATCTGTCGCCTTATGATGTGTATGCGAAGTTAAGGAGGAAACTTTCGACAGTAGGATTGCCGACCGTATATAGAATACTTGCCGAGTTTAAAAATACCGGTATTCTGGTGCAGTTTTTATCCGAGGATCGCCAGTTACGGTATGCGCTTTGTACCTTGCTCAATGAACACCACCATCATTTTACGTGCCGCAAATGCAAAAAGATGGAAGAAGTAGGTTTCTGTAATTTTAAGGGTGTTTCACAGTTTATCGAAAATGAACTTAATGCTAAAGTAGAGACGCATCAATTGCAAATAGAAGGGTTGTGTTCAAAGTGCAAATGAGAAATAGGATAGCATTTTTATTGCTGGTTGTTCTTGCTGTTTTTCTTGGGATAGTGATATTACATCCGCTTTCTCACGGACTACATCATGATGGCGATGATGGGCATGAATGCTCGATTTGCCTTTGGTTGCATAATAATACTGTTTTTGTTTTTTTTGGTACATCATTATTGATCTTTTTCACGTTTATCTGTTTTTGCCGCTTATTTTCTTTTACCCTGCCAGTTTACCTTCATTTCGCTACTCAATTTTCCCGCGCTCCGCCTTTTTAATTTTTAAAGCATTGTAAGATAATTTTATAGCTTAAAAAGGAGAGAGTATGTTTCGGTGTCGCATTCTCACATTTATTTTAGTAATTTTCTTTATGGTTTATTCTTTTGTTTCTGTTGGCTTTGCTGCTAGTGAGGCTAAAGAGATCAAGATAATTGCTTCATTCTATCCGATGTATATCATGGCTAAGAATGTCGTAAAAGATGTCCCGGGAGTTTCAGTTCAGAACCTTACCTCTCCGCTCACTGGCTGCTTGCATGATTATACGGTAACTACCAATGATATGAAAAAACTTGCAGATGCTCAGGTTTTTGTGGCTAATGGCGCAGGCATGGAATCTTTTTTGGATAGGATTGTAACAGGATATCCTAATATAAAAATAGTACAGCTAACAGGCGGTATACCTCTTATCAAAGGAGAGGGCAACGAAGGCGATAACCCACACGTATGGGTAAGTATTTTTAATGCGATAATTCAGGTAAAGAATTTAGGTAAGGCAATGGAAGATCTTGATCCCAGCCATAAAGAGTTTTATGCGAAGAATACGGTTAATTATGTGGCAAAGCTTGAAGCGCTGCGCCAGAAGATGCATTCTGAATTAGCTCCTTATAAGGGTAAATCAATTATAACCTTTCATGAGGCATTTCCGTATTTTGCTCAGGAATTCGGTTTAAAGATAGCTGCTGTAGTCGAGAGAGAGCCGGGAAGCGAACCCAGCGCACAAGAATTGGCAGATACCATTGAGCTTGTTAAAAAAAATGGAATTCCGGCATTGTTTAGTGAACCACAGTATCCATCCACTGCAGCAGAGACTATAGCCAAGGAAACGGGGGCTAAAGTTTATGTACTTGATCCTGTGGTAACTGGCCCGGATAATTATGACGCCTACATAGATATAATGGAAGATAATCTTAAGGTTTTGAAACAAGCTTTTGGATAACTAAAATAATGGAGCAATAGCCGCTTTAATGAAAACCTGTGAACATTGTTGTACTAAGGTCGATAACCTAACCGTCAAATTTGGCGATAATGCCATACTTGATAATGTTAATTTACATGTTAACTGTGGGGAAGTTATTGGCGTAGTTGGTCCGAATGGTGCCGGAAAAACCACTCTGTTACGCACGATTCTGGGAGAGATCGCTTATCAAGGTAAAATAACATTTCGGATAGCCGGTAGCGCTTCTAAAAAACCCAAAATAGGATATGTTCCGCAAAAACTACAATTTGATTTTAGTTCCCCGATTAACGTTACAGATCTTGTTGTTTCGGCAATAAGCCGCCGCCCTATCTGGTCTGGAGTGAGTAATGACTTATCAGAAAAAGTAAAAAGTGTTTTATCTTTATTTTCAGCGGAACATCTATTGAAGAGAAGAGTAGGGGAACTTTCAGGTGGAGAATTGCAGCGAGTTCTGTTAGCTATCGCTATGACCCCTGAACCTGAACTTTTACTTTTAGATGAGCCATCTAGCGGAGTAGATATTAAGGGGCTGTCCCTTTTTTACCAAATCGTAGATGATTTAAGGAAAAAACATGATATTGCGGTGATACTTGTAACCCATGATTTAGCAGGCGTATCTTCTTATGTCGATCGGCTCATACTCCTTAACCGGTCTGTGATTGCAGAAGGAGATCCTAAAGAAGTTCTTTCAAATGAAAAATTAGTAAAAGCATTTGGCCCAACCCTATGGAATATTTCTTGTTTGCCGAGCTTAACGTCAAAAGAGAATAATAAAAATGGCGATCATTGAGGTTTGGTATAGATTGCTAGATATGCTTCCGTTTAGCTGGACGCATTATGTTTTTATGAAGAATGCGCTTTTGGCTATATTACTTGTTACGCCGTTGTTTGCGATTTTAGGGACAATGGTAGTAAATAACCGTATGGCTTTCTTCACCGATGTGTTAGGCCATTCCGCGCTTACGGGAATTGCCATAGGAGTGCTTTTAGGTTTTCACGATCCTACGTTTCCTATGATTTGTTTGGCGGTGGTTTTAGCTATTTCTATAAATTTGTTAAAAGATACCACCAAAGCTTCCGTTGATACTGTTTTGGGTGTTTTTATGGCATTTATCGTGGCTCTAGGTATTGTTATTTTAAGCAGACAGGGTGGATTTGTAAAATATACAAGTTATTTGATTGGCGATATCCTCGCGGTTACCCCGCAGCAAATAGCTTGGTTTTTTGTAATAGCTGTGGTTGTTTTGGGGTATTGGTATGCGGCGGGTAACGCCATGATACTTACGAGCGTTAATTCATCTTTGGCGCGTAGCCGCAGGATCAATACTTTTCTTGTAGAGACAAGTTTTACGATACTTCTAGCATTAGTGGTGATTGTTTCGATAAGGTTGGTAGGAATTTTAATCATAAATTCACTTTTAATCTTGCCTGCGGCAGCCTCTCGTAATTTTACACGGAACATCCACACATATACGGCATGGGCAGTAATTATAAGCATTCTTTCCGGTATCATGGGGTTGATCGTATCATATTATTGGGGAACAGCATCAGGGGCAACGATCGTTATTTTTGCTTCTGGTTGTTACGGTATATCAGCATTATCAAGTAGGCGTTTAATGAAATGACAAATACACTTCAAACAATTATAACTAAGTCGCCTATTATAGCGATATTCATTGTGTTTTGGGCAGGGTTTATCGCGTCTTTGAGCTCTTGCACGATAATTAGGATCCCAATTGTTTTTGGTTATGTCTCAGGAGCATCACACGACATTAAGAGAAAATCCTTTCTATCGGCTATTTTTTTAGCCTTAGGGTTAATCACCAGTTATACATTTTTAGGGATAGCTTTAATCTTACTTAAGAATTTAGCTTTTAGTTTAGTGCTTATAAGCAAGTATCTATATATATTCTTAGGGGTTGTTTTACTTATCTTTGGGGTTTTTTACGCAGGTTTAATCAAAATCGGCAAAACGCACCATGCGTATTGTGAAACGAATACTCGGTTGAAAAAAAGAGGTTTTATCGGTTCGTTTTTATTTGGTGTTATGTTTGCTTTCTTGGAGATGCCGGCTTGCCCTTGTTGCGCTTCTGTGCTTTTTGTAATTGCAAGCATTGTAGGTTTTTGGGATTCATGGGTTTATTCTTTTATTATATTCTTAAGCTTTGCGATCGGTCAAAGCATGCCGATATTATTGATTGGTTCATCTACGAGCTTAGTGAAATATCTAGCTCCCAAGGTTGAAAGTTTAGAAAAATATACTCAATTTGTGGCAGGCAACATTCTTATAGCAATTGCATTGTTTTTCTTTATTCTCGCGTAAGGATTCTTTATGGAAAAATACGATAATTGTAGCTGTAGCAATTCGTATAATCATGATAAGCGACCTAGGTTGGTTTTAAGATGCTCGCTTAGTTTCGCCTTTGTAGCCTTGAGTTTTATCGTGATGAGGCCGTTTATCGTGAAACAGTTGGTATTCCGGGCGTCTTCGTATATGGCGTGTGAGTTGTTCAATGATGCGATAAGGAGCTATGAAAAAGCGGTATTTATTGATAAAAAAAATGTTAAGGCGTGGGATATGCTTGGGTATGCCTATAAAAGCAATGGTAATTTGGAAAAGTCCATATACGCTTACCATCAGGCTATAAAAGCCGATCCTAAAGATAAAAGCGCGAACTTTAGCCTTGGGGTAATTCTGGCTTCTGAAAGTAAATGTAAAGAAGCGGTAGCGTATTTCGAGCGAATTATAGCTTTTGGCCCCGATGAGAATGGACAGACGATAGATATTGTTTCTTATCATAAATCGTCATTGAGATTACTTGCGGAATGTTACGAAGCCTTAAATGAATTTGATAAAAATGATAAGGTGCTGAAAGAGTTGCAGAAATATTATCCTCAAGATAGTTCGATGGCAAAAAAAGCGAATCTTAGGAGATTTATTAAATAATGAATAAAGGGTTAATCTATACGCTAAGGTTCGTATTTATTTTATCAATTATATTATTCTTCGTAACTAAAAAACCAAATTTAGCACAATCTTTTCACGTATTAAGTTTACCAAACGATGCTTTCGCTAGTCAATCAGATAATGAGCAAGTGTATGTTTTAGATATAAGAGAGCTTGAGAAAGTTCAAAGCCAGGCTACTAAAGACGGAGATGATATAAAAGGTTTCCCGATAGATATTCTTCATTTATATGGTAAGAAAGTGAAATTAACAGGTTACCTTTTGATACCCTATGATGCGTATCTTGCGGATGGTTCTCTTGATAATTTTGCCTTAGGGAAAAATGCCTACGGCTGCCCATGTTGTGATTGGGGCGCTAGTCTACCACCCACAATATTTAATGTAGTGTCCGTTACTATGAAAAAAGGCCAGAAATTAGCTCCACCATTTACTCCTCTTGTAGAAGTTACAGGCATATTCTACGCGCATCAGGAATATTTTACGGATGAAAATGGGAAGAAAAAACTCGCGGGATTATTCTTTATTCAAGAAGCAGAGGCTCAGAAGAAGAAGCAGGGGTTTCGTATATTTTGATTAGCTGAGTTATATGTGAAGGTTAGCTAATCGTAGGAACATTGTATTTTTTAAAAAGTGATTTTAAAATTTCATTTGACAAGCAATATATTGGTGTTACAATTTTTGTATTCGTAATACAAGGAGAAAACATATGTCTTCAATAGCAAGATTCGGAGTTTCTTTAGATAAGGGGCTTTTGGGAAAATTTGATAAACTCATCGAATCCAAAAGTTATACCAATCGCTCCGAGGCTTTTAGGGATTTAATCCGGCAGGAACTGGTAAAGAAAGAATGGCTTGATGCCCATGAGGTTGTAGGAGCTATAACGCTTATCTATGATCACCACAAGCGTGAGTTAGTGAATACGCTTTTGGATATCCAGCATGAATTTGGCTCTTGTATTATTTCCTCGCAGCATATCCATATAGATCATAACAACTGTTTGGAGATACTTGCGGTAAAGGGCTCTCCCGAGAAAGTCCAGCGCTTGTCAGAGAATCTAAAAGCGGTAAAGGGAGTTAAACATTCGACGTTAAGCATGTCTACAACAGGAATAGGTATAGAATAGAGGAGTATTATTTTTTTGCCTATTAATAGCACGAATTTAATAAACGTAATAACACGAATAGTTCAAAGTTTATCACAGTGTGTTACTGAAACAGTAGAATGTGTCGCAAGAAAGAAAGTACAACCCCGCCATCTCCTTGGAAAGAATCCGGCGGGGCCGCGGTACTTGGCGAAGAACATTAAACAACCAAGCCCAGCCATAAGTATACCATAACTTTGAGCTGGTGCAAACAACACTTGAAAAGGGGGGTATATTTATGGCGGTTTTAAAGAAAGTAGCATTATTTTCTCTAGTTTTTTCTTTTCTTTGTTCTCCAGCGGTTTTTGCTGATGAGGTTTCTATCAGAGAGGAAATCAATCAGCTTAAAGAACGTATTGCTACTTTAGAGAAGAAAGTTTCCGAGCAAGATATATATATTGCTGCTCAAAATACGACAACCCAAGTGCAGCAGCAAAAGATTACAGAATACGAAACAAAATTATCAAAATTTGAAGAAAATCTTCATGAAATACCCGGTATTCCGATGAAACTTATGGAAGGCCTTGAGCTTGGAGCGGGTGGCACCATGATTGTTCAGGGTACAAATAATACAAATAACGCCACTTCCGACGTAACCAAGAAAGAGGGTCGCGCAGATGCTTCTTATTCAGCAGACATAACCCTTGGTAAAGAGTTTAAGGAAATAGGAGGAAAGGCATTCTTACATCTGGAAGCCGGACAGGGAGCAGGGCTTGAGGATGATTTAACTCTTTACTCAAACGTCAATCGTGACGCTGATAATGATAATAATGTACGCCTCACCGAATTTTGGTATGAGCAGGCTTTATTCGAAGATAAAGTTGCTTTAACTTTTGGAAAGCTTGATCCTACTGCATATTTTGATCAAAGCGAAGTTGCTAATGATGAAACTACTCAATTTTTAGGCAGGATTTTCCGTAATTCGCCGACAATAGAATTTCCGGATAATACCGCAGGTATCCGTTTAGCATATATGCCGGTTGGATGGTTGGAATTGGGATATGGTTTATTTGATGGCAATAGTGATTGGGAGAAAATCGGTGACAATCTTTTTAATATCGGGCAGGTACATTTTAAAACTAATTTCTTTAATCTACCCGGAAACTACCGATTTTTAGGGTGGAATAACAATGTCTATCATACTGAATGGCGAGACATAGAGAAGACAAAAGAGGCTAACTATGGCTTTGGTTTAAGCTTTGATCAGAAAGCTAACGATATTATAACACTTTTTGCCCGCTACGGCTGGCAGAATCCGAAAGTATATAATCCAGACATTACGGCGACAGGAGATTTGAATTATTCACTAACGCATTCCTGGGGTACTGGTTTTCAGGTGGAAGGAAAGCCTTGGGGGAGAGAGAAAGATGTGTTTGCCTTTGCAGTTGGTCAAGCTATACCTTCAAAGGACTATAAGAAATACGGTACACAAATATCAGACTTGAAGGCAAAGCCAGAAGGGCACCTAGAGGCGTATTACAACATTCATGTTAATGACCATTTGTCAATCAGCCCTGATTTTCAATATATCTGGAATCCTTTTGGTAAGGATGTTGTAGATGATGTAAATGGAATTTTTGTGGGTGGGATGAGGGCGCAGATAGATTTTTAAAAGGAGGGAATATGCATATACCAGATGGATATTTAGGGCCGGCAACTTGCGGCGTATTTTACGCGGTAATGTTGCCGATATGGACGGTTGCATCAAAAGTTGTTAAGAAGACATTAAAAGCTAGACAAGTACCGATGTTGGCAATAGGCGCGGCATTTAGTTTTGTGATTATGATGTTTAATGTGCCAATACCAGGAGGAACAACTGGACATGCTGTGGGTGGGGTATTGGTAGCGATACTTCTTGGCCCTTGGGCAGCTTGCATTGCTTTAACCGTAGCATTAGTTATCCAAGCGTTTTTGTTTGGTGATGGTGGAATTACGGCTATTGGCGCTAATTGTTTTAATATGGCGCTTGTTCTACCTTTTGTAGGTTATTATGTATATAGGGCGATTAGTTATAATGCACCTATGGGTTCAAAAAGAAGAGTATTAGCTGCTGGCATAGCAGGATATATAGGTATTAATGTCGCTGCTTTTTTTGCTGGTGTTGAATTCGGGCTACAGCCTTTATTACATCATGCTACAAACGGACAATCTCTTTATTGTCCGTATGGTTTCAAGGTAGCAGTGCCTGTAATGCTAGGAGAGCATTTATTGATATTTGGATGGGTTGAGGCGATTGTTACAGCTTTAGTAATTAAATATTTACAAAAACATTCCCCGGAATTTATTAAGGAAAGTGAGGTGGCCAATGAAACTCACTAATAAATTATGGATAGGGTTAGGTATTTTAGCTATTTTTTCTCCGCTGGGCTTATTATTGCCTGAACATTTTAAGGCTGGATCAGCTTGGGGTGAATGGGGAGCTGATGAGATGCAGAAACTTGTAGGATATATTCCTCAGGGTCTTGAAAAACTCTCTAGCCTTTGGAATGCGCCTATGCCTGATTATGCTTTCAAGGGTTGGGAGGGAAAGGGGCTATCGCAGTTAAGTTTTGCTTATATAATATCTGCAATTGTAGGTATAGGTTTAATTATTATTGTGGTAATGGTAGTAGGCAGATTGTTGGTTAAGAAGGAACATGATTAGGTTATAAGTGTAAGAAGATATAAAATGTCCGCTCCCTAGAGAGGTGGGTAGATTCAAATTGCTAACACAACACTTCACAGAATTTTTCAAGAGGTGTATAAAAACCAAGTGTTTTTCGCGGTCTATCATTTAATTCGTCTTGGACTTCTTTAAGTCTATTTATAGAGATCTTATTAAAATCTGTTTCACTAGGAAAATACTTTCGTATTAAACCATTCGTGTTTTCATTTGTTCCTCGTTCCCAAGGGGAGCTAGGATGCGCGAAGTAAACGGTTATTTCTGTTTTCTTTTGAAAAAAGTTTGTGTTGAGCTATCTCTCGGCCTTGATTATAGGTTAATGTTCTTTTTAAACCTTTGGGCAATTGGCGGAACTTTTCGGCGATGCAGATGATGCCGTCATAAAGATGATACTATTTCACGTTTTAATGCTCCGCGTGGTAGAATATAGAGGTACGAATAAATAGTTTCATGAGATACGCGCATAATCATGTCATTAGGATACAATATAATTAGGCTCTTGGCAATTTGTTCCGGTGACCAGTTTTTTGCTAAATAATAAAGCACGACTTCGCGCAAGGGGATGTTGTTATCAAACTTACGATTTTTACGTAACTTATGGCGCATTTTGTTTGATTGTTGTTGAGCGAAAATAGCCCGATAATATTTTCGTCCTATAACTCCCAAGCGAATAATTTCTCGAGAGATAGTACTTGGCAGCCGATTAAGGCTTTGAGCAATTTTCCGGCTACTGTATCCTGAAGCAATGTACCGGCTAATTTCTTCTCGCTCCACGAACGTAATTCTTTGGTATTTAATCATTAGCAACTCCTTTCTCCTGCCATTATAGCAGGTTAAGGTGTTGCATTAGTTTCTTGAACCGAAGGATGACATCTGTAACTATATATGGTACAAGTAGTTATGATTTATATGTCCCCTGGAAAGGGTGACAGAAATGGATAAATTGGACAAAAATCCAGAAATTTTGTTCAAAACTTTTCGTTTTGAGTCTTTAGATATATCTCAAATCTACTTTATAACTTTATCTCTGATGTCCAATAATATCCTTGTAATTTAGCCCATTCTTTATATAATAGGGCTTGTAAATTGAGAGATAATTACCTATACCTGTGGGGAGTAAAACTAAAGTAATGGAGGGATTATGTTTGATAAGATTTCGCATACTATTAATGTAATTATAAGGCATAACGCATTTCCTAAGATATGGGTATCTTTTATCATTGCTTTAACTGCAGTCATCCTGACTAAAATAGTAGCCGTATTGCTATATCATCTGCAGAGAAGAATTATAACAAGATTTAAAAAAGCCGGGATTTTAGGAGTTTCTGCAATTGAGACCAAGATTACAGTAATTCGTAGAATTATTGAGACTAGCATTTATTTATTTGCTTTTGTTGTTTTTCTTCAGCAGTTTCAGCAGATGCGCCATATAGGTACAGCGCTTTTAGCTTCTGCAGGAATTGCAGGCATAGCTATAGGTATGGCAGCCCAAAATACCCTTTCTAATATTATTGGTGGCATCTGTATTTCTTTTTCTCAGCCGGTTCGTTTAGATGACGCGGTTATCTTTAGGAACGATTGGGGGTGGGTAGAAGAAATAGCACTGATGCATACTATTATACGTACTTGGGATAATAGGAGGATAGTCGTTCCTAATAACATAATGGTAAACGAAGTTATCGAGAATTGGACCATTAAGGACCCATCTTTAATAGGAACTGTTATGATATATGTAGACTATACATGTGATGTTGATAAAATTAAGGGATGGGTTAAAGAAGTTATAGGCATAAGTAAGAATTCTACTCCGGAAAGAATAGCTGTAGTACAGGTTGTTGATTTTACAGAGAAATCAATGGTATTAAGGATATTGTGTAAAGCATCAGATTCATCTAAGGCATGGGATTTACGTTGTGAAATAAGAGAAGAATTAATTAAGAGATTCAAGCAGGAAGGCTTACCTTTGCCGCAGATAAGGATTAATAGTAGCAAGGTATTATGATCTTCAATTCTATCCATTGTAATTTATAAATTATAAGGGGGGGTGTGGATTATGAAATTGAATGTAAGAGCGTTCGGTCTTGCAGGAGGAATTCTGTGGAGCGTCAGCATGTTTGTGCTTACATGGCTTGGGATTTTAGGCTATGGTAGTAAAGAAGCGGCTTTAATTGCAAAGTCATACTACATTGGCTATTCAGTAACTCCTATTGGTAGTTTAATAGGTACAGCCTATGGATTCTTTGATGCCGGTATAGGTTGTTTTTTATTTGCGTTGTTATACAACAAATTTACTGAGAAATAAATATATTTCTTCCGTCTCCTCCGCATAATCAATTAATACCATATCGAATATCTCTGGCCGCTTTGAAATCAACAGCATTTCCGCTTCGCTATGTGTATTTACACCTAGATATCGAAACATTACTTTTCGTTTCATATCTAATAGTCTTTCAATAAGCGGCCCATTAATCCATGTTTTGCTCATTCCTTGAAGTTGAAAAATATCCAAATAACCGCAATTAAGATTTTTGATTGACTCTGAGCAGGATAATTCTATGGCATCGGGAGAATAATCTTTGGTTTTGACGTATTGAAATGGGAAAACTTGACCGGTGTCAATAATAGTCCCGCCTTTCGTAGAAATAATAATGCTTGATCGGTCATTTTTTGACAGTATTTCTTTAATAATCCGGCCAAGACGAGGCTCTGCGTTAAAATTCGAATAGTTGTGTCCTGTATCGAAAAAATTAACTCCCCGCGCAAAAGCCTCATTTACTATAGCCGAAGCCTTTTTCTCAGAGAAGTATTTGTCTCCCCAAAAACCAGAAGCACCTAATGAAATTTCAGAAACTTTCAGGTTTGTTCTTCCTATGAATTTTTTTACAAATTTCCCTGTAAATAGGCCTAACTAGCATTTTCTACTCGTTATAACATCTACCTTTGAAAATGTTAAGGGAATAGAAGTCAAAATCCAAAACTTATGCGTAATTAAAGAGATCTTTTAGTCAATTTAGGCAAATTCGTTAAACTGGTCACTTGTGTTTTCTGGATGTAACCAGTTATGAAAATTTTTTACAATGCGAGCCTGTTAACTCCTTGCAGCAAATTATGTTGCAAGGAGTTTTTGTTTAAGGTAAAATAATTAAAAGGCGGTATACTTGAAAAAAATTATTATTTTTTGCTTGTTAATTTTAGCGTTAAATATATCTGTTTATTGTGGACAGTTAAGCAAGATTGAGCTAGCTGACGGCAGTGTAATTAATGGCGAAATACTTTCTTATGTAAACGGTGTTTATACTATAAATACCTATGCTTTCGGAGAAACAAAAGTAGCGGGAGAAAAGGTTATTAAAATTGAGTCAGCAAATTATACTTTACCCACACCTATTGAGCCTACCGTTGAGGCGAATAATCCAGTTCAATCCCAGCCTCCTTCTTACGGACAGAGGTTAATGAAAAATCCGAAAAACGCAGCTATTATTACGGGATTGGCTAAAGATCCCGGGTTTCAGCAAATGGCTAGCGATCCTCAACTTCAGGCTGCAGCAAAAAAAGGCGATATCCAGGCCTTATTGAAAAATCCTAAATTCATGAATATCGTAAACAGTTCAGAAGTGCAAGAAGCTGTCAAAAAGCTAAAGAAATAATCTATTAGCTAATATCATATAAAGCGAAAGTGTGATTGTGGTGATAAAAGGAGGAAAAATATGAAAAAAATAGTCAGGATTTTTTCTATTTTTACTTTGAGCATAATGCTGATTCCTGCGCTTTGTTTGGCAGATATTAACGATGAGTTGATGCGCGCATTAAGGAATAATGATCTCCGAAAAGTTAGTGAATTTATATCCGAAGGTGCGGATGTGAATGTTGTTAAAACTCTTGATGGTTGGACACCTTTAATGTGGGCAACATCTTATGGTTATACCGAAATTGCCAAACTTTTGTTGTCTAAAGGCGCAAAGGTGGATGTTAAAAGCTCTAACGAAACGACAGCTTTGATACAGGCTTCGTTTAAAGGTTATCCGGAAATCGCAAAATTACTTATAGACAAAGGCGCAGATGTTAATGTTAAGGATTCTGATGGTTGGACACCTCTTCTGTGGGCGGCATCGTTTGGCAACACCGAAGTCGCCAGGATTTTAATAGATAAAGGTGCGACTATAGATACTAGGGGGCCTGGTAGCGCAACAGCTTTGTGGAGGGCGGCATTTTTGGGCCATAATGATACCGTAAAACTACTGATAGATAAAGGTGCGGATATTAATATCAAAGATTCTTCTGGCTATTCAGTTTTAGGGGCAGCTAAATCAAAAAACCACATGGATACAGCGCAATTACTTGAAGATGCCGGGGCGAAGTAACAATTTTCAACCAGTTTATTAGAAAAGTTCTGGATTTATTTATGTAGGAAAGTTAATAATCAGTAATAATAAGAAAAAGTTCTTTATTTTTTTAGCAAGAAAGAGTATATTTTAGTAAGAAGGTAATTTTTAACAATTAGGCAATATTCATTCTAATTCCAAATAAGCATTAAAAAGGAAAAATATGGAATTTGAATAGATAAGTTTTTAAGGCAATTCTCTATAAAGAAGGGAGTTGCTTTATTTGTTAGAGGGTGTCACTTTTTTTGGACGTTTTCATTTAATAAAGGAGTTTTAGGTATGGGTATAATCCGGGTAGCGATTATTTTTATTCTGTTTTTTATGGTAGCAGTCTGTGGATGGGCGTTTGATAATGACCAAGTTCAGAAAACTGTTTCTGGTACAGTAGTTGATATGGATTGGGTAAAATCAATAATCACCGTAAACTATTCCAGCCTTATTTCAGGAGAGGCGGATGAGATTAATATTATTGTTCCCAGTGAAGCTGAGATTACAAGAGGCGCTCAAACAATATCTCTTTCTGATATTGAGCAATCTGATCCGGTTACAGTTGTTTATTACGATGATGGTTCAAGCGGTTTAAAGGCCAGGAGAATATCGGATCTTAATCAGGGAAGTATGTAAAAAAACTGGAGAAAAAATTAATAATAGGGTCTAACAATATGGAAAGAGCCAGTTTCATTACTTATAAAAATAAAAATATTCTATTTATAGATTTATCAAACTGTAGTAAAAACCATGCTTTAGGAGTCATAGAGAAAAGCAAAAATATCATTAAAGAACAGCCAAAATATTCTGTTTTGGCTCTAGCGGACATTAATAATGAAAATTTATATATTCCCGATGTATTTCTGGCAATGCAAGAATTCGTTAAGCATAATAAACCATATATAAAAGCCTCTGCTATTGTTGCGCCTGGAGAACGTCTGAAACTTTTTATTGATATCCTATCGTATTCGTCAGACAGGAAGTTTTCTGCTTTTGATGATATTCAAAAAGCTAAAGATTGGTTAATAGAATATAGTTTATAAATAGAAAGGAGGAAACAATGGTAAGGGCAAAAGTAAAAGCGAAGAAAGGTGCAAAATTGGTTTGCGTTCCTTGTGGTAGAGAGGTAATAATAAGTAATTTTGGTGTATCTAGGAAGACTCTTTGGTGCTGTGGCAAAGCAATGCAGAAAAAGAAAGCAAAACCGACTACAAAAAATAAGAGGAGGCAGGGATGATAAAGAATGCAAGTATCAGTAAAGAGGTTGTGGTTACTGCGGAAAATAAGATTGGGC
>JAQTQJ010000016.1 GCA_028712255.1 Candidatus Omnitrophota bacterium | reverse complement strand
GCATAAGGCCTAAATTACAGACAAGGGGAGGGGGGTTCCGGGATTTTATCATTCGGGATGAAAGCGATAAAGGGTTCCCGGGGTTTGTTAACTTAGTGGGCATTGAATCCCCCGGTTTGACAGCGTCGCCGGCTATAGGAAGGACAATCAGGAGTATTGTATCAGGTTTATTATGAATAATTCAAATAATGATTTTATTTTAAGTAAGATGTCTGGATCAAAATGGCATAGTAATGTAATTGACTATATAGCTCTTTTTATTTTAGGCAGCGTATGTTATTTATATTCCATTTTTGGAAGCGATTTCGCTGAGAATAGTATTAATCTGTTTTTTTTAGATTTTCCAATATTTATTGGCGAAATTATATTAATTATTTGCTTAATACTGTTTCTGGTAAAGCTGAAATTCGTATTTTTACAGTTTCCCCGGTTCCGTTATATGCTGTTAGTTTATTGCGGGTTTCTGCTGTTTAAGGCGCTTTATGGCTATTTTAATTGGGGGCCTCTGGCCTTTAGGCATTCCGCTATTTTTTATTATCCTTTTTTTGCAATTTTAGGGTATTATTTTTATAACGAGAGTTTCTTTGGAAATCACAAAATAAGAGCTACGCTTTTAATAATTTTGATAGTGACGGCTTATGAAATTCCTGGCGCCACACTTCCCTTCTTTCTATTTATTTATTGGATGCTTATGCTTGTTCTAGCGCTTGGATTCAAGCCAGGCATGATTAAAAATTTACTCTTAGCTATTGTAGTATTGTTGATTTTTTCGCAGTTTAAAATCATTTATCAGGTTAATCGGTCTTGCTTAATCGCAAGTTTAATCAGTATATATACTGTTTCTATTTTGATTCTTTCAATATTGAAATTGCGGAGTAAATCTAGAATAGCGGTTGCGTTGTTATTGTTAGTTTTTTTAATCACTGGCGTAGCTATTTTTAGCAATAAAAATGCAGCGAGAAGCTTAATCAAAATACGTGAAATCGTTGAGTGGTATAAAAAAGATGCCCTTTATGTGTCCCAGAATGAAAAAACGTTTAGATTTGCAAAGATAGCGCCAAAGATTTATCATGCTAACCAGGTCAAGCCGGCTAATAAAAAACTGGCGGTTACAATAAAAAAGATACCTGATAGAAATAACATTGTTCCGTCCCCTACCGCCAGCCCCGGCAGTGAGAATAATATTGTTAAGATTGGGCAGGGGCAGGTCGAAAAAACTGATTTAGTTCCTCGGCCGCAAGTTAAGAGCGATCAAAAAATGCCTAACCTTGAAGTGGTTGATTTTAAAGCAATGAAGTCTCTACTTAAAAAAGACCTGCCCAGGGGCAGGGATTTTTATGATGAGATAGGCAATATAGTCTTTAGATTGCTTATATGGAGAGATATCCTCGTTGAGCTAATTGAAGAGAAACCAATTTTTGGCTTTAGCTTTGGAAAGCCCCTGCGTTCTAAAAGTATAGAAATACTAAACTGGGGAAGCAGTGAATGGTCCCGTGATGGTTGGATTACTCCCCATAATTCATACTTAAGTATTATTTACTATTCGGGCATAGTTGGTTTAGCATTGATCGCAATCTTATTCTGTATTTTTATCAAAATGCTGGGTATCTTCTTAGTCCATAAATCATTTATTGGCATAATTCTTTCCGGAGCGTTGCTCTATTGGCTGGTTATAGCTAATTTTATGGTTATTCTAGAATTTCCGTATTGGAGTATTCCTTTTTGGGCTCTTTTTGGTATAACGTTTAGGATTTCTAACAACTTAATTCATAAATAAACTGGTTGTTATTAAGGATTATTTTAAGCGCTGATTAAAGAGGAGGTTAAGTGAAAGTCTTAGTCACGGGAGGTTGCGGTTTTTTAGGCTCTCATGTTTGCGAGTATTATGTTAGAAAAGGATGGAGCGTTATTTCTTTAGATAATATGACTAAATATGAGCTTAATAGAATTGGCTACGTGACGGATAAGGCTAGAAGCTACAATTGGGATTTTCTTAAAAAGCTGGGAGTGAAATTAACAAAGGGCGATATCCGCGATAAAAAGGAATTGTGGAAAGCGGGAAAAAACGTAGATTATATAATTCATACTGCGGCTCAACCTGCTATGACCATAAGCTGGGAGGACCCTGATTTGGATTTTTCAACAAACGTTATAGGGACATTTAATGTCCTTCAGCTGGCAAAGAGCTTACAAGTCCCAATCGTCAGTTGTGCTTCTATCCACGTATATGGCAATAAAATTAATGCGGAATTAAAAGAAGAGAAAACCCGATATACTAGGAATCCTGAAGCAATAAATGAGGATTATCCTACGATGACCGGCATATTGACTCCTCTTCATGCTTCTAAAAAAAGTGCCGAGTATTATGTTCAGGCGTTTATAGATACTTATAAATTAAAAGCCGCCAGTTTTAGGCTGACGGGGATTTATGGGGTTAGGCAATTGGGGGGGGAGGATCACGGATGGGTGGCCAACTTTTGTATAAGGGCAGTTTTAGGGTATCCCCTGACAATATACGGCACAGGCAAACAAGTCAGAGATATTATTTACGCGACTGATATATGCAAGGCATTCGATGCTTTCTATAGGGAACAAAAGCCCGGTATTTATAATATAGGAGGCGGAGTATTAACAAGGATTTCCCTTTTGGAGTGCATAGATTTAATTAAAGAGGTTAGCGGGATAGAGCCGGAAGTTAGATTTGCTCAGGATCGTCTAGGCGATTTACGCTATTTTGTCTGCGATATTGCGAAAGCAAAAAAAGAACTTCACTGGGAGGCGAAGATTACGGTAAAAAAAGGGCTCGAAAAGCTTATAGAATGGGTACGGGATAGCAGGGAATTATTTACCGGTAATTAAAATGCAAGCTTTAATTCTAGCAGGCGGTAGGGGTAAACGGTTGGGAGGTGCTTCAGCAGCAGCTAATAAGTGCCTGCTTAATGTATTGGGCCGGCCTCTGATAGAGTATAGCCTAGAGATTGCTATTAATAGTGGGATAAAAGATATAGTGGTTGTTGTTGGGTATCGCTCAGAAGATATTATCAATAATTACGGTGATAGCTATAAAGGTAGTAGAATAGAATACGTGACTCAGGCAGAGCAAAAAGGGCTAATTCACGCGATGGAATGCGCTAAGAATTCTATAAATGATGGTTCATTCATGCTGTTACTAGGAGATGAATTTATGGTAAACCCCCGGCATAAGGAAATGCCGGGCAGGTTTGAAAACAAAGGATTATTTGGGATATGCGGGATAGTTTTAGTAGAAGATAAAGATTTGATTAAAAGAACATATGCGGTATATGAAAATAAGGATAATGCAATTTACCGCTTAGTCGAAAAACCCGAGAACCCGCTTAATAATAAAATGGGTACCGGCAACTGTATTTTCAATTCCAAGGTATTCTCTTTTATTGAAAATGTCCCTGTTAACAAAAAACGCGGAGAAAAGGAATTGCCTGATCTTATCCAGTGCGCCATAGATGATGGTAAAAGAGTCGAGGCTTTTGAAATATGCGAACATTATATTAATATAAATTCATCCGAAGAATTTAAGAAAGCAGAATCTTATTTTGCGCATCTGTAGGAATATGAAAATATGCCTTGTTTCCGATTATTTGCCGCATATACACGATACCTGGAGCGGTGCCGAACTAGTATGCTGGAAAACGGGTGAGCTACTGAGTAAAAGAGGACATAAGGTCATTTTTATTACTTTAAAAGATAGAAATACCAAAAAGAGTAGAATTGATAATATATTTTTTATTAAATGCTTTTTTTATAGGTTGCAATTCATCGGTAAAAACTTCATATTAGATATAGCAGCTATTTTTAGCACCATAAATATATTGCTTAAAATCAGACCGGATGTTGTGCATATACACAGCAAACTTTTATTTTTCCCGGCAGCGATTGGCAGCTGGATCTTAAGGATTCCATTCTTTTATACAGTACTTGATTATTATATACTTTGCCCCAGGAATCTGCTATTGAGGCCAAATGGCCAGTTATGTAATTATAATCAGGGGGAACATTGTAGCGATTGTTTTTCTTTATCTGACCGGGGCGTAGTGAAATTTGTTGACAAATTGATCCCTAAGAGCCTGAAGAGTTTTTTATGTATTATCAGGAAACATACGGTTGATTTTTTTATGAATAAATCCAGTAAAATTATCACTTTCTCCGAAACTTCCAAGAACAGGCTGGTAAATTACGGTTATTCTCAGGATAAGATTGAGGTAATTTATCATTACCATTTCGAAAGTACTGCTGGCGGGAATTGCCCTAGAAAAGGCAAGGATGCAAATAAAAGAATCTTATTTGTCGGTTCGCTGATAAGACATAAAGGACTGCATATAATTATAGCCGCGATGAAAGATGTCGTTAAAGAAATTCCCAATTCCAAACTGTTAGTCGTTGGCAAGGGAAGGGGGAAATTCGTGGATAGTATCAACAGATTAATTAATGAATGCTCGCTTTGCGACTACGTGGATTTCTTGGGCCATAGGGACAATGATTTTGTGCTTGATTTGATAAAAGATGTCGATCTCGTCGTTGTGCCGGAACAGTGGTATAGTGAGTTTGGGCCAGTAATTCTTATCGAATCTAAACTTTTACATAAGCAAATTGTAGCCAGCAGGATTGGCAGTATCCCTGAATTTGTGCGGGACGGCATAGATGGTATTTTGGTTGACTTTGATAATGCTCATGCCTTTGCAAAAGGCATGGTTAGCTTATTGAAAAGTAGTGATTCTTCGGGGCGTATTGCAGATGGGATTTCTGACGCTATTAAAAAAATATCCATAAGCGATGACGTTTTTGATTCTTTGGAAAAAGTTTATTTATCTTCTTTAAAGGAGAATAACTGATGGAATACGATATAA
The DNA here is from genome assembly GCA_028712255.1 of Candidatus Omnitrophota bacterium. NCBI lineage: Bacteria > Pseudomonadati > Candidatus Omnitrophota > Candidatus Omnitrophota bacterium. The sequence continues at coordinate 33,130 of JAQTQJ010000016.1, read as the reverse complement.
ATACAGTTAATCGGATGATTATGGGGAATATATATTTAATTAAGAACAAGCTCGGTAAGCTTATATTTACCCATCGCGACGTTTTGGGATATATCTTAGCCGGAAGATTTAAGGAGGCATTTAATTTGTTATATACGATATACTATGTCCCCGGAGGGGAAGGGGCTTTACAGATGCTCTATCGTTTTGGTTTAGACAAAATATATACTCGTTTTCCCGGCCTTGCCCCTGTTCCGCGGTATTTTGAAATAGAGACTACGACGATTTGTGATAAGAAATGTGTTTTTTGTGAGAATATTCATTGGGAAAAGGGGAGCCAGGTAAGAAGACACTTAACCTTTGATGAGTTTAAGTATACTGTTGACCAATTCCCGAATGTCCGCTGGGTCAATATGACCGGAGAAGGATCAGCCTTTCTCAATAAAGATTACTGGAAGATGTTGCGGTACCTTAAGGATAGGTATAAAACAGCCATATATCTGGTCGATCATTTAAGCGATCTTAGTCATGCAGAACTCGATGAATTGATCCATCTGGTAAAAGGTTTATATGTTTCTATGGATGGCTCCAGCAAGGATACTTATGAAAAGATAAAGCAGGGATGTTCTTTTGACAAGGTCGTTGATAATATCCGATATATCATTGAGCGGAAGCGGGCTCTTAAGCTGCATAAGCCGGAGTTACATTTCAGGTACGTAATTATTAAAGATAACGTTAAGGAGATCCCTGGTTTTATAGATTTGATTAATAGTCTAGGCAGCAAGAAAGACTTCGAACTGACAACTATAAATTTTACCGGCTTACTCTATTTTGATTCAATTAAACAATTTTACGTTTCTACGCTTAATGAAGGACTCATAGCGGAGATCAAGAAACGCATGAATAAGGGAGTTTACTTCAGGTTTGAGCATACAATTGAGAAATTTAACCCGTCTCTAGAGAAATGTTATTATTGGATGGAGCCTTATTTAATGATGGAAGGCTATGTACTTCCTTGCTGTCAAGTTTTAATGTCAAATCAGCGTCCTTTTCTAAGGCAGCATTCATTTGGTAACGTATTTAAAAATTCCTTTAAAGATATTTGGAACTCTAAAAAATATAATAATTTCCGTAAGACAATAGTTAACCCGCAAGGGAAAGTTCCTATTTTTTGCGTTGGTTGCAGGCAATTTAAGACTGAAGAACGCCTGAGGAAGTATGGCGTAGAACATGGCAATTAATTAACGGCCAGCCAGATAAAGATAATTCATAATTATGCGTATAGGGATTTCATTTTTTGGATGCGCGGGAGGCAAGACCAAGGGTTCAGGCATAAGTGTCTATGCCAAGAACTTAATTAAAAATCTCGCGGCCATTGACAAAATCAATGATTATTATATTTTTTTAAGTAAAGACAATAAGAGAAGTTTTGTATATGTGGCGCAGGGTAATCTTCATTTTAAAATAATCCCGGTTGGAGAAACAGGTATTAGCAGAGTAATATTTGAACAATTTATTTTACCGGTATTATGCTTATTTTATCGGGTCGATATAGTTCATTATATCATGCCTAGGATGCCGTTTGTGAATTTCACAAAATCAGTAGTTACAGTTCACGATTTAATGTATAAATTCTATAATGAAAATTTTAAAGGCTATGTTTCTAACTTAAAATACAAATATTTTAATGCGTGTATGAAGAGGGTAATGAAAAAAGCCGATAAGATCATTGCTGTTTCAAAATATACAGCCCTAGCTGTAGAAAACTATTTTAAAAGAGGGATTAATAAGATTAATGTTATTTATGAAGGAGTCGATCCGGAATTTTTTAAAAGCCCAAATGGAGATTCAGCGGAAAGTAAGCCGGATCGTTCCGAGGGGTATATTCTTGCGGTAAAGTCCGGATTCCCGCATAAAAACTTAAAAAGTGTCTTGAGCGGGTATGTTCTGGCTAAGAAAAAATATAACTTTCCTCATAAATTGGTCGTTCTGGGGGATTCAACCGGAATGCCGGTGGAGTTATCGCGACTACTCAAAGATTCCGGTAAGGGGGGAGAAGTAGTTTTTATGAACAGTGTTACAGAAAAATCTTTGATAGATATGTATAAAAATGCCGCTCTTTTTATTTCCTTATCACTAAATGAAGGATTTGGCCTACCTGTCCTTGAGGCAATGGCTGCGGGAGTACCGGTAATTTGTTCTGATAGAGCCTCTTTCCCCGAGATAGTTGGGGAGGCTGCCGTAATAGTAGATCCATTAAATGTGGATAAGATAAGTGAGGCAATAAATACCTGCTTAAATGACGACATTTTGACTAAAAAAATGGTAGATGAGGGGATACGGAGAGCTAGAAGATTTTCTTGGGAACAAACAGCGTTGCAGACTCTTGAGCTTTATAATGCTGCAGCATATTTGAGGAGATAGCTTATGGTTCTTGTGAACAAAATTAAAAATTTGACTTCAGAATTTTATATGAAATTTAGTAGATTTATTCCTTCTGCCGATCCTCCTAAAAGTAACCTGAAGAAAGAAGCTATTATTGAGAAGATTAATAAGGTCCCTTTCTGGTGGCATCATATTGAGCTTGGCTATGGGATAGTTACGCCAGGGCACCAAGGCGGAATAGGCAATTCATCAGCTTCTCAGAGGATCCTGCGCAGGTTAGATCTCCCTGCCGATTTTTCGGGTAAGAGTGTTTTAGATATAGGCGCATTTGACGGGTATTTTAGTTTTGAAGCAGAGAAAAGGGGCGCGGCTAGAGTTCTTGCGGTGGATAACTTCTATAGACTGGAAAAGGAAGGCAAGCATTTGGATTCGCGTGAAATGGGGTTCAAGACCGCCAAAGAGATCTTAGCTTCGAATGTTGAATATAAAGTTATGGATGTACTCGATTTGTCCCCTGCTGCAGTAGGGGAATTTGATATTGTTTTATTTCTGGGAGTTTTTTATCATTTAAAGCACCCTTTGTTAGCATTGGAAAGAATCGCTTCTATAACAAAAGGAATGATGATTTGTGAGTCGCACTTTGAGAATAAATACAAAGGATCGCCCGTAGCAACCTTTTATGAAAAAGATAACGAAAATAATGATCCGACTAATTGGTGGGGCGCGAATCAGGAGTGTATGGAAGCTATGATCCGTTCGGTTGGTTTTAGAACGGTAAAATGCGTTTCTAAATTTAGAGATAGAATAGTGTTGCATGCTTTTAAGTAATAAGGAATAAATGAAGATAATAAATATTGGCGTGTGGGGGCATGATGAGCCGAGATGTTATAGTAACTTAAGGTTCAATAATCCTCATCTTGGGCATAATGAAAACTCAGCGGAGAAGTATAATTATTTACATAAAAAAGGAAAAGAAGCCGGAGTAAACTTTATTACTCTTGATTTGGTAAAAGATTTTAGTAAGCTCGATGGTTTTATGTTTATCGATGTCCCCAGGAGTAGTAACAGATTTGTAGCAAGGGCCTTTAAGTTAAAGAAGCCGATGTTTTTGATAACAGAGGAATGCGAAGCCATCTACCCGGACAATTGGATACTTAATAATCATAGATGTTATGAGAAAATATTTACTTGGAACGATTATTTCGTAGATAATAGTAAATATTTTAAAATTAATGTTTATTTTATTGAAACCAAAAAAATAAAAAAGGACTTTAGCCATAAGGATAAGCTGTGTACTCTGATATCAGGCAATAGATTCGTCAAGCATCCGAATGAATTGTATTCAAAAAGAAGGGAAGCGGTAAGGTGGTTTGAGAAAAATCATCCTTATGACTTTGATTTATACGGGCATGATTGGGATTTATACCTTTTTACCGGTAAGTTTAAATGGATCAATAAACTTAACGGAAATAAGCTTAGATTTTTAAGAAAGTTGTTAGGCAAAGTCTTAATCTGGAATAAATATCCCTCATGGAGGGGAAGAGTACTCCGGAAAAAACCTATTTTAGAAAGATATAAATTTGCCTTATGTTATGAGAACACAAAGGATATGACGGGTTATATATCCGAAAAGGTCTTTGATTGTTTTTTTGCAGGAACTGTCCCTATCTATTGGGGGGCAAATAATATAACTGAACATATACCGGCGGAGTGTTTTATAGATAAAAGGCAATTTGATAGTTATGAAAGTCTGTATTGTTTTTTGAAGGGGATGGATAATAAACTCTATCTGGAATATCTAAACAACATAGAAGCCTTCCTGAACAGTAAAGTTGCTTATCAATTTTCTTCGGAATACTTCGCTAATACGGTAATTACAGAAATATTGAAGTCTATGGAAAATAGAAATCATGGAAATTAAGAGTATTGATTATTTTATTAATCGCGAAAAAAACAAACCATGCCTTTTGGCTGGGACAGCCCCGAGTATAAAGAATTTTCCTTTTAACAGGTTTAAGGGCCTGTATTTTATGGTAAACTCCGGCCCTTTATTATTAAATAAACTTGCTACTCCTAATTATTGGATAAGCGCAAATTTTAAGAACCCGGTTCCCAGCTTACACTTTAAAAAAATTAATAAATTCAAAGATTGCGTTTATATATTTTCAGATACGGCTTCTTATGCAAGAGAGAATAATTATGATTATGGTTTCATAAAAGAAAAACTTAAGGTCAGTTGGTTTGCTTTTGATGATCGGCATACCAATCATAAGAAATGCTCTCCACTAGACGGTTGCTGTCATTTTGTAGATTTATACCCGCAGAGAGAAACTGTTTTTGAAATGTTTAAAAAGCTGTATAATCTACCGGAGCTCTGCCCCAGTCCTCCCAGTACTTCTGCGATTTATCTTTTGATGTTTGCTATTCTAACTGGGTGCTCCCCCATATATCTACAAGGTATAGAATTGCCGTTATACCAAAAAGATTATGTCCAGTATAGAATGTGCCATTTTGAAAATTTACGGAATATAAAATATGTTTTGCGTTCTTACCTAAGGGGATGGATGAACGGCAGACCAGAATATTCGGGATTCTACGATGGTTACGATAGGACCTTTGCGGCCTTTGAATATTTTATTAATCTTGGACACAGACTTGGAATTAAGATATACAATTTGAGCCCAACATCGGCTCTCAACAAAATTAAAATATTGCCGTATTTGGACTATAGAAAAGTCTGCTAAGTATTGTAGGTACTAAAAAAGGGGAGGATTCCAATGGCCATATTTATTATCGCGGAAGCGGGTATCAATCATAATGGCGATATTAATATTGCAAAAGAATTAATTAAGGTGGCGAAGGATGCCGGGTGTGATGCGGTAAAGTTTCAGAAAAGAACAATAGATCTGGTATACTCCAAGGATTTACTGGATTCTTACAGGGAAAGCCCATGGGGTAAAACCCAAAGAGCCCAAAAAGAAGGGTTGGAATTTGGGCTAGAGGAATACAGGGAAATTGACAAGTTTTGTAAAGAATTAAGGATTGAATGGTTTGCTTCAGCTTGGGATATAGAAAGCCAGAAATTTTTAAAACAGTTTAATCTTAGACACAATAAGATTGCTTCAGCGATGCTTGTTTATGAAGATCTCCTAAAAATGGTAGCCAAGGAAAAAAAACATACTTTTATTTCGACAGGCATGAGCAATATGAAAACAATTGATCGAGCGGTAGAGATCTTTAGAAAGGAAAACTGTCCTTTTGAGCTTATGCATTGTGTGTCGACTTATCCCATGGATGATGAGGATGCTAACCTAAAGGCGATTGAGTCTTTACAGGAAAGGTACCATTGTAACGTCGGTTATAGCGGGCACGAGGTTGGCTTGGCTGTTTCTTATGCTGCGGTAGCCCTAGGTATTAGTTCACTAGAAAGGCATATAACCCTTGATAGGGCGATGTACGGTTCTGACCAGGCTGCTTCTATTGAGCCCATGGGTATCAAACAGCTGGTGGGGGCAGTGCGTAAGATTGAAAAGGCTATGGGTGAAGGGAGGATTTGTATCCATCCTAAAGAAATACCTATTGCAAAGAAGCTTAGGGCACACGTGCCGTGGGAGGCAAATGAGTAAGGTAATAGCGATAATTCCGGCTAGGTCGGGTTCAAAGGGCGTCCCAAATAAGAATTTGAAAATATTAGGCGGGTTTCCCCTTATAGCTTATTCTATTGCTGCCTCTGCTTTAAGTAAGGGTATACAAAGAACGCTTGTTTCTACTGATTCGCCGGAGATAAGAGATATGGCTAAGTGTTACGGAGCAGAAGTACCTTTTCTGCGTCCTGAAGAATTTGCCCGGGATGATTCTCCGGATTCCGAATTTGTCCTGCATGCAATCGACTGGTTAATGAAGAACGAAGGCGGTCTCCCTGATTATATCGTTCATCTTCGCCCAACTACTCCGTTGAGGGACCCAGAGATTATTGACTTTGCTATTACAGAAATGGAAAAACAGGCCCAAGCGACATCTTTACGTTCGGGACACTTGGCTTCGGAGTCTCCTTTTAAGTGGTTTTTAAGAAACCAGAATGGTTTCTTCAGCGGGATTACGCAAGCATATTCGAATGATCAAATAAATATGGCAAGGCATCTTTTCCCCGAAGTTTATATTCCAGACGGTTATGTAGATATTTTGAAAGTTTCTTTTATAAATCAGCATAAAGCTATCCACGGAGATCTTATTTATGGTTTTATTTCGCCAGTTTGCCAGGAAGTGGATACTTTGGAGGATTTCGAATACCTTGAGTTCCTGGTAAAGAATAAGCCGTTTTTTATACACGAATACTTAGAAAAACATTACAAGGCAAAGGTGTAGTATGGGAAAATATCAGTTTAGTATGAAACCCAAGTCTATTCTCCCGGTTAATACGAGGTATAGAAAAATTACCAGTAAGTTACCCGTACCTGGAAGTTTAAAGATATTCAGGGATTTATACAAATATGAAGCAAGGTCAATGCACGGACAACTGCCAGTAGTCTGGGATAGGGCGGAAGGCTTTCAAGTTTTTGATAAGTACGGCAATCGTTGGATAGACTTTACTTCAACGATATTTGTAACTAATTCCGGCCACTCTAATCGTGCGGTTACCCGGGCATTGGAAAAACAGTTGGAGCAGCATTTGGTGCATACTTATACTTTTGCTAGCGAGATCCGGGCAAAGTTTTTAAAAGAAATAATAGCTATAACTCCCAGTTTCTGTCAGAAAGCATTTTTATTATCCGCAGGGACTGAGGCGACTGAATGCGCCTTAAAATTAATGCGCATGCACGGACATAAAATCAGTCCGGATAAAAAAACCATACTCTCATTCCAGGGTAATATGCACGGCCGTACGATGGCCGCAGAGATGCTGAAAGGAGATGCCGGTGCGATGTCGTGGATAGGGTACAAGGATCCCAATATACTTACGTTGCCTTTCCCTTATCCCTGGCTTCCATATCGTGGCGATTTTGAGTGGGAGAAAAAATTTCATTCCGATATAGAAGCTTTAAAGAAGAAGGGAGTGGCTCCTGACAATATCTGTGGAGTAATCATAGAATCATACCAGGGCTGGGGGGCTATATTTTATCCCAAGCCATATATAAAGGCATTATGTAATTATGCAAAAAAGTACAATATTTTAGTTACTTTTGATGAAATTCAGGGGGGGTTCGGAAGGACTGGCAAGTTGTTTGTATTTCAGCATTATGGCGTTACTCCAGATTTGGTATGCTTAGGTAAAGCCTTAAGTAACGGCCTGCCTTTATCCGCGGTTTTAGGTAGACGCAAAATAATGGATTTATCTGAAATCGGATCTATGAGCAGTACGCATTCAGCTAATCCTTTATGCTGTGCAGCTGCGTTAGCAAACTTACAAGAAATAAAGTCGAGGGATCTTATAAAAAAATCTGCGAAAAAAGGAAAGATCCTACATTCCGGTTTAAATAAACTTAAAAATAAATATCCTGATTATATATCGCTTGTTTCCGGTAAAGGATTATTAGCCGCGCTTATTATTACCGACCCCAAGACACATAGGCCAAATGAATGGATAGCAAGTAAAATTTGCGAAAAAGCTATGCATAAAGGACTTCTATTAGTGCATACGGGGAGAGAGTCTGTTAAACTCGGGCCACCGTTAACAATACCCGATGTAGCTTTAATTGAAGGTATCCGAGTATTGGATGAATGTTTTAATGAAATAAAGGATAAATAAATATGAAGGTAATCAGGCATGTCGGAATCGTAGTGAGTAATTTAGACACAATGTTTCATTTTTATAAAAATGTTTTAGGCTTAAAGATCATAAACGAAAGGAATGAAAGAGGTGAGTTTATTGATAATCTAATTGCACTTAAAGGAGTTAAGGTCAAGACTATTAAAATGTCAACAGGTGGGGGGGCTCTCATAGAGTTACTTTATTTTGAATCTCATCCTGGGGGGAGCGATAAAAGGAGTATCTATGGCCGGGGGTATTCACATCTCGCTTTTACCATAGCTGATGCTGATTATGAATATGCGAGGCTAAGGAAAATCGGGATTAAGTTCAATTCGGCGCCACAGATGTCCCCCGACGGAAAAACTAAAGTTATATTTTGCCAGGATCCCGAAGGAAATTTTATTGAATTAGTTGAGGAATTGAGGGCGGAGTCGTAGATGGCGCATACGGAGCTCGGTAAAGACAGAATAGAAAAAAAGGTATTTTGGACCGCGTTTATATTTTCAGTAACCGGATATTTAATCTTTCTTTTCTTCCGTGGTTTCGGGTGGGATGGGGATTCTATTTCTTCCGCATCTCAGTTTGTCATCTTGATTAATCGTAATCTCTATCCTATCACAACCTCAATTTTAGGAACTGCTCCTAAAATATTTTCTACAATAGTATTCGGGATATTTTATAGGTTGTTCGGGAATTTCTATGTTTTAACTTTTGTTTCTATAGCTCTCAATGCCCTGGCGCTGGCCTTAATATGCAAATGGACCTATAATTTAAAAGGACATTGGATTTTCCCGCTTTTTGGGTTTATTTTGAATATTACGTGGGCAGGAGTAGTTATTAACTGTGACAATCCCGCATTCAGTTTTCCTTTTATGATATTCGGTTTGTATTATTATTTTCATAAGCTTCAAAAAATCAAGGGTATATTATTCATTTTTACCGCCAGCTTATTCCGGCCCGGTCCAGAGCTGATATTGTTATTTATGACTATTTTAGAGATAAAAGAAAAAAATAAACTGGCAGTGCTCGCTTTAACGGCCTATCTTCTTTCTTTAATTAATTTATTATTTGGAAACCTGCTAGTTTTTTCAAGTTTAAAGTCTGCGGTTGCCCTGTGTAATCCTCTTGCCCCGGGTATAGTCATACAGAAGTATTCGATAGTGGAAGCGGTTAAGCCCTATATCGGTACGATCTTAGGTAATTTAAAAATAAGCCGGATTTCAAATATCTTGCTCATTCCGGCTTTTTTTGGTTTTATGGAATGCTGGAGAAAAGCTAATAGTTTTCGCTTTATTGCATTATGCTTGCTGGCTACTTACCTAGCGCCTCTTTTTAGCTTCGTTACTGGTTTTAATTTTTGCCTGCAAACATATATCCTTGAGTATTTACTTATCGTCCCATTATATGCCGGATTTTTTAAATATGGGAATTTATTGTCTCTAAGTATTAAACTGAAAAAAATAGTAGCAATATTGGCTGCTTTTTTGGTTATTTTTTCAGTTGCCAGGTCAGGCAAAACCTGCAGGAATAATTATGAAATTAATCCGCTTAACGGCTCCGGAGCTACCTCCGGAGGTTATATCGGCTTTCGGAGCGCTGTAAATTTACTTAAAGGAAGGCTTCAGCCAAGCTACAGAGTGTTAACTTCGGAACGGGATTTAATGTTTACTATACTTGAATTCGGAGATAAGGCAAAATCAGTTGAAACTATCGAAAAAATTCTATGCACAGAAGAGAATTCTCTTAATCGGGATAGTATGAGCGGGTATTTAAAGGGTTATGATTTCGTCTTGCTTCCAAATAATTTACTTTTAACAACGGTTATTGATGAAAGTATATATGAAAAACACGCTACAGAAGGAGATAGGATTCTAGTAGTAAGGAGGACATTCTTAAAATAAGAGTATTTTAGGAATGCGGAACCTTAAGGCATAAAAGGAGAGCATATTTCAAGATGGAAGTCGCTCTGGTCGAGGTAAAAAGCAGAGGAAATGATTATGTGGCTAAAGAGATGGGCGGAGGCTTGGGTAGGCGGCTTAAGTTAAAAGGTTTCCTGCGCGGGGGTATTTTAAATTATATGCTAAGGGCTCGTTTTAGTGCCCCTCCTATTTTACTTGCTCAGTTAGCCGGGATATTCAAGGCCCGCCTGTATCGGGTAAGTACCTATTATACGTCAAATGCGGCTGATATTGCTGATGGAACTGATCTGTGTATTGCGTTGACCAGTATGGTGGATTATCGCAACGAGCTTAATTTCATAAAGGAGCTGAAATCTTACCGTCCAAATTTAAAGGTTATAGCCTTGGGTTCTTTTGCCACGGCTATGCCCGAAGTTTATCAGGAATACGCAGATTTTGTCATTATCGGAGAGCCGGATTCGGCTATCATGGAAATACTTTCCAAAGGCTTGCCACGGGAGAAATTAATTTTTTCGCAGGAGTTGAATAATTTAAATGAATTACCTAGGTTAGATTGGGAACCGTTTATCCTAAATAAGCGCTATGCATTACGACCATTCTCAAAAGAGCTTGGCGTAAGCATTCAGAAATCCCGCGGCTGTAGCATGACCTGTAATTATTGCCCTTACGCGGCATTTTATGGTAAAGTCAGAAATTTTAATGACGGGTATGTTATTGAAACTATCAAGTATTATGTAAAGAATTTTAATATAAGATATTTTATGTTTCGTGACCCGAATTTTGGAGAGAATAAAAAAGAACTTCTTTCTTTTATGAATGCGTTAATTATAAGCGGCTTAAAGATAAACTGGAGTTGTGAAGCGCGCTTAGATACATTTAGTTTTGACGATTTAAAGACAATGCGTTCCGCGGGGCTGAGTTATTTGATTACGGGTATCGAAAGCAGTAACGCGCAGTTATTGCATAATAATACCAGGCGTTCTTATAAGAAAGAGGATGCCGCGGGCAAGGTTGCCTTACTCGAAAAAATAGGCGTTGTGGTTCAAGCAAATTATATTTACGGGTTTCCTAATGAAACGGAAGAGAGCGTTCATAATACCCTTGCCTATGCCAAAAATTTGAATTCCATGTTTGCCTCATTTCATATATTTACCCCTCAACCGGGGACAAGCGTTTTTAATGATTTTAAGGACAAGCTTTTTCAGGTAGATTGGCAAGATTTTAACTATTCGCGCCTTGTATGGAAACACGATAATTTATCAAAAGAGTTCCTGGAAGGCATGTTTAACAGGTCTTATATAGAGTATTATTTCAGGCTAAAGTGGGCAGCTAAGCACTTTAATAAACTTATCCGGATTTTTTAAATGAAAACTATATTAATCACCGGCAGGAATGGATTTATCGGGCAGGCGCTGGTAGAAGAACTGAAAAAAACAGAAAAAGTTGTTTCCCTGATCCGTAGAAAAAAAGAAGGCATTGATTATTCTAACGAGGAGTTAATATTCGCTGATTTGGCCAGGCTCGAAGATATTGACATAAAAAAGTATAATATTACGTTGATAGTACATCTGGCAGCGGTTATCCGCGGGAACCCAGATTCTTTATTAGAGAATAACGTAAAAAGCGCTGAATTTATATTTAAGATTGCCCAAAATTTAAATATCCCAGTGGTTTATTTGAGTACAACGAACGTATTTTTCTGTAATTATCTCGGCGCTTATGCGATCTCAAAAAAAATGGGAGAAGAGGAGCTTAAAAAGAAGGGTATAAGTTATTTAATACTTCGCGTTCCTCTGGTGATCTCAAAGGATTCTCCTTACATTTTAGCTGCCAAGGGTTTCTACAAAAAGTTTAATTTTATCCCTTTATTTGGCCAGCAGAAAGGCGCTCTCCAGCCCATCCATGTTTCTTCTTTAGTTAATAAAATCTTGATCCTGGTAGAGAAAGGTATCCCTGCGAAGGAATCTATAAACATTGTCGGTACCAGGATTTATACTTATCGAAAGCTATTAGAAGGATTTTTAAATATAAATGGGGCGAAGTTTATCACAGCCCCCTTTTTATTATTAAAATTGATAACTTCATTTTTTGAAAAAGTCGGCATCCGATTTTTTATTACGCAAGAGGAATTAATAAGTATCAATATGGATAAAATTATTAGATCCGATTTTCCCGATACTACCGAGTTTGTACCAAACGAAGAACAAATACTTTTTTCTTAAAATAGTGCTTAGTAAAATGTAAAAAGGAGCGGCTTGTGAAAAATAAAGTGACAGTTATCATTCCGGCAAAGAACGAGGAATCAACAATAGGTAAAATAATATCAAGGGTTAAGCCTTTTGTTGATGAAATAATTGTCGTAGATGGGCATTCTACCGATAAGACAAGGGAGATAGCTGAAGAATTAGGTGCAAAAGTTATTTTGGATAACAAGAAGGGCAAGGGGGCTGCTATGCGGTTAGCCCTTAATGAGGTGAGCGGATCTATTACCGTATTTATTGATGCGGATGGTTCCCATGACCCCGGAGACATACCCAATTTGATAACTCCTATTTTAGAGGGAAAAGCCGACCACGTAAGCGCTTCGCGTATGAGAGGCGGTAGCGATGAGCTGCATGGAGACTTTTCAAAGTTCGTCAGAATGGTAGGAAGCGATATAATTACATTAGCGATAAATTACAGGTTTAATGTCCGTCTTACTGATTCACAAAACGGGTTTAGGGCAATAAAAACCGAGGTAGTGAGGGGGTTAGGGCTTAGAGAAAACATAACTACGATAGAGCAAGAAATGATAATTAAAACGCTCAAAAAAAAGTTTAGATTAGTTGAAATCCCCAGCCACGAATATAAAAGGGAATGTGGGAATTCTCTTATAAATGTAAGGAAAGTTTGGCCACGTTATGTTTATGCATTTATCAAGTATTTATACTTTTAGCTTTGAAGCCAGGCATTTTTAATAATGTAAGCCGTTTAATTTATTCAAGGGAGAGTTATGGAAAAGAATGATTTAAAAAAAATTCAGCCGCTAAATAAATTGGCAAGAATAATTGAAGGTCTCAAAAGCAAAGGGAAAAAAATTGTTCAATGCCACGGCGTATTTGATCTCGTGCATCTAGGCCACATCCGCCATTTTAACCAGGCAAAAAAAGAAGGAGATATTCTTGTAGTTACGCTTACAAAGGATCAGTTTGTAAGGAGGGGGCCGGGCCGGCCTTATTTTAACGAGTATTTACGGGCTGAGGTTTTAGCTTCTCTGGCCGTCACTGACTACGTGAGTTTATTAAATTCGCCTACCGCGGTCGAGGCAATCAGAATCCTTAAACCCGATGTTTATGCCAAAGGCCCGGATTACCGCGACAAAGATAAAGATGTTACCGGAAAGATCCGCGAAGAGGAAGATGCGGTAAAATCAGTTGGAGGAAGGTTGTTTGTAACCGATGACATTACTTTTAGTTCTTCGAAGCTACTCAATAGCTTTATAGATGTGTTTCCGGAAAGGACGGTGAAATACCTTAAAGCCTTGGGAAAGCGGTATCCGCTGGATTCTATCTCTAAAAAGATTGAACACCTGAGTAATTTGAACGTGCTGATAATAGGGGATGCAATTATCGACCAGTATCATTACTGTGCGCCTATGGGTAAGTCTTCAAAAGAGCATCTTGTAGTTAATAAGTATTGTTCCGAAGAATATTTTGCTGGAGGCGCTCTAGCGACCGCTAATAATGCCGCATCTGTATGTGGTAAAGTAGACCTGCTAACCGTCCTGGGGGAAAAAGATTCATTTGAAGGTTTTATCAGAAGCAAGCTCAACGTTAATATTGAGCCTGTTTTTATTACTAGGCCGGATACGGGGACGATAATAAAAAGAAGGTTTGTGAGTGTAAGCGTTGGCAGAAAACTATTCGAGATCTGTTATATGGATGATTCTTGTATACCGAAAGAGATCGAAAGTAAGGTATTAAGTCGTTTGGATAAGACAATAAGAAAGTACGACCTTGTCATCAGCAATGATTTCGGGCATGGTTTACTTACAAAAAACATAATAAAATTAATCTGCGCAAAGGCTAAGTATCTTGCGATAAACGTGCAGACCAACAGCGCAAACATAGGTTTTAACCTGGTTACGAAGTATCCCAGCGCTGATTGCGTGTGTATTGACGAGATGGAATTAAGATATGCCACTCACGATAGGTTTAATGATTTGCGTGCCCATATGAAGAAAATATATAATCAGCTAAAATGCAAGAATATCATTGCTACTCGCGGGTCAAGCGGTTCCATGAGCTATACAGCAGGAGATGGATTTTATGAAACTCCGGCATTCGCGTATAAGGTGATTGATCCTATCGGAGCAGGAGATGCTTTTTTTGCTTTTGTTGCTCCGTGTTTTGCCTCGGGCATGCCCCAGGATCTAGCTTCTTTTATCGGTAATGTCGCAGGCTCACTAGCTACTCAGATAGTATGCAATAGGGAAGCGGTAAACAAAGTTGATGTGCTTAAATTCATTACGAGGTTGCTAAAATGAAGATTAATACGCAGGGGTATTTTAAAAATTTGAAATTATTACTGGATAAGGTTGTTGTAACAGACAATAAAGGCAGGAATATAGGTTTTGACAAGGGTTTAACCTGGACAGCCGGCCTGTTGATTGATAAAAAGGCGTCTGGCAACAAGATTATGCTAATCGGAAACGGCGCAAGCGCTTCTATCTCAAGCCATATAGCGGTGGATCTATGGAAAAACTGCGGGGTTAAGGCTGTAGCTTTCAACGACCATGCCTTACTTACTTGCATCAGTAACGATTGCGGGTATAAACATGTATTCGATAGGCCAATTGAAGTATTTGTTGATTCCGGCGATATACTATTAGCTATCAGTAGTTCCGGCAAATCCGAGAATATAATCCGCGCAACAAAAATGGCAGGCAAAAATAATTGTCGCATAATCACATTATCCGGTTTTAAACCGGATAATCCGTTGCGCTGCTTCGGGGAACTTAATTTCTATGTGCCGTTTTCAGGATATGGACCGGTAGAAATAGTGCATCATGCCATTTGTCATTGTATAGTTGATATGATTACTAAAAATGTTAAGGCTGAAAATGAATGAGAAGGTTATTATAATCGGAAGCAATTCTTTTTCAGGTTCAAATTTTGTTGATCTTGCCTTAGGTGAAGGCCTGGATGCTATAGGTATCAGTCGTTCTCAAGAACCAAGCGGGGTATTTTTACCGTATATAAAACAAAAAAGTAATGCATTTAAATTTTACCAGCTGGATATCAATCATGATTTAGAAAAAATTATGGAGGTCATAAATAGATTTAAGCCCGACTATGTTGTTAATTTCGCGGCCCAGAGTATGGTTGGCGAGAGTTGGGTGCATCCCGAACACTGGTTCCAGACTAATGTAGTTGCTTGTATAAAGTTGCACGATCAACTACGTAACTGTGAATTTTTAAAAAAATATGTCCATATCTCAACGCCTGAGGTATATGGAAATTGTGTTGGGCTGATTAAAGAGGGTATAGTGTATAATCCCAGCACTCCCTATGCTGTTTCCCGGGCTGCGGCTGATATGAGCTTGATGAGTTTTTATAAGACATATAATTTCCCGGTAGTATTCACCCGCGCCGCCAATGTTTATGGCCCCGGGCAACAGCTTTATAGAATAGTTCCTAAAAGTATTTTTTATTTTCTTACAGGGAAAAAAATACCACTTCATGGCGGAGGGCAGTCCGTGCGTTCTTTTATCCATATCCGCGATGTTGTTGATGGCATATTAAAGGCAGCCCGGCTTTCCGGCGGAGGGGAGATATTCCATTTTTCTACTGCTTTTAAAATATCCATCCGCGGCCTAGTGGGAATGATCGCAAGGCAGATGAATATTTCTCTTGCGGAGAATATTGAGGAGATAGAAGATCGCCCGGGTAAAGATGCAGCCTATTTACTTGATAGTTCGAAAGCCAAGGATATTCTGGGCTGGGAGGATAAGATTGGGTTAGAACAGGGAATTGAAGAAACAATTGCCTGGGTGAGGGATAATCTGGGGATACTTAAGAAACAGCCTTTGCATTATATTCACAAACCATAGGAGATGCTTTTATGCATATTTTGTTAACAGGCGGATGCGGTTATATTGGAACAGCCTTGACTCAAGCCCTTTTAGCCGAAGGCTACTATGTTACTGTAGTAGACATTCAGTGGTTTGGTAATTATCTGGTTAAGCATAAAAATTTAAAAGTTATTAAAGAAGACATACGTAATATAGATAATATTCCGATGGAGGGCATAGATGCAGTCATACATTTAGCTAATATTGCTAATGACCCCTGTGGAGAACTAAATTCTAAACTAGCCTGGGAGGTCAATGTGTTAGCGACAATGCGTTTGGCGGAGCGGGCAATACAGTATAAGGTAAAGCAATTTATTCTGGCAAGTTCCGGTAGCGTTTACGGAGTAAAGGATGAAGCTCAGGTCACAGAAGAGCTTTCTCTTGTTCCTATATCAGATTATAATAAAACTAAAATGATAAGCGAGCGGGTACTTATGAGTTACCAGGATAGAATATGCGTTCAAATTTTACGTCCGGCCACGGTCTGCGGTTTTTCCCCGCGAATGCGTTTGGACCTTTCGGTAAACATGCTGACAATGCAGGCTTTAGTCAATGGCAAAATTACTGTATTAGGAGGTAACCAGACGCGTCCCAATATTCATTTAGGGGATATGGTAGGAGTCTATTTGTATTTTCTTAATAAGGGAACTGAGATTTGCGGTGTGTTTAATGCTGGTTTTGAGAATATATCTATCCTTGGCATTGCTAATAAAGTGGCTGCGTGTATTCCTGCCAAGATTATAGTCAGTGAATCTAACGATCCCCGTTCCTACAGGCTTTGTTCTCAAAAGTTATTGGGTATAGGGTTTAAGCCGAAATATTGTGTGGACGAGGCAATAGGGGAAGTTGTTAATGCCTTCCAGGCAGGCCAGCTCAAGGATGAAGACCGATGGTATAATATAAAGACAATGAAGGCACTTAAGCTTTAATACCTATGAAAATAAATAAAAAATTATTTCTTGCGTTATATTATCAAATGCTTAGGATCCGTATGGTAGAGGAGAAGATCTGTCAACTATATCCCGAACAAGAAATGCGCTGCCCGGTGCACATTTGCATAGGTCAGGAGGGGATAGCTGCAGGCGTATGCGCAAACCTGAAGCAAGATGATTATGTATTAAGCAACCATAGAAGCCACGGGCACTTTTTAGCCAAAGGCGGCAATTTAAAAGCAATGCTGGCGGAGCTTTATGGAAAAGCTTCCGGGTGCTCAAAGGGCAAGGGTGGCTCCATGCATCTAGTAGACTTAAATGTGAATTTCTTAGGTTCTACTCCTATAGTAGCCGGCATGATTCCGGTAGCAGTAGGTGTTGCGTTCGGATCGGCTTTGAAAAAAGAAAAAAAAGTAACTGTTGTTTTCTTCGGCGATGCCGCCACCGAAGAGGGGGTTTTTTCGGAGAGCCTTAATTTTGCCGCCTTAAAAAAATTACCCATTGTTTTCGTATGCGAAAATAACCGGTATTCGGTATATTCGCCATTATCAGCACGCCAGCCAAAAGAGCGGGATAATCTGATGATTGCTAAAGGATACGGTATTTATGCGCAAAGAGGCGATGGCAATGATGCGGCTTCGGTTTATCAAATAACAAAAAAGGCGGTTAGATTCGCTAGGAATAGGAAGGGGCCGGCGTTCCTGCAATTCGATACTTACAGGTACCGTGAACATTGCGGGCATAGTTTTGACCACGAGCTTAATTATAGAAGCAAACGCGAATTTAACTATTGGTTGAAGAAATGCCCGTTAGGCAATTTTGAAAAGAAATTGATAAAAAGAGGAGTAGTGGACAAGAAGGAAATATTCCTCATTAGAGCAAAAGTTCAGCAGGAGATAAATATGGCCGTTGAGTTTGCGAAAAAATCACCTTTTCCGGAAAAGAAAGAAGTTTTGACTGATATTTATGCCTAATAACAGAATGAGAGAGATTACCTACAAGCAGGCTATTCTTGAAGCGACAAGTCAGTGCTTGGCTAAAGACAGGATGGTTTATGTCATAGGATTGGGTGTCACCGATCCGAAAGGCATATTCGGGACTACCCTTGGCCTTAAAGAAAAATACGGGAGCAGGGTAATGGATATGCCTGTTGCTGAAAATGCCATGACCGGAGTAGCGATAGGTTCGAGCTTAGTGGGTATGCGTCCGATTTTAACGCACCAACGGGTTGATTTTACGGTTCTGTCTTTAGACCAGATAATTAATAATGCTGCCAAATGGCATTATATGTTTGGCGGAAAGATGAAAGTTCCGTTAGTTATCCGCATGATTATAGGAATGGGCTGGGGTCAGGGTCCGCAACATTCACAAAATTTAAGCTCATTATTGGCTTCAATCCCAGGCTTGAAGGTGGTAATGCCTGCTACTGCTTATGACGCAAAAGGATTATTGATTTCAGCGGTTGAGGATGACAATCCCGTGATTTTTATTGAACATCGCTGGTTGCATGGAACTTATGGTTATGTCCCGAAAAAAATGTATAAAGAGCCGATAGGAAAATCAAAAATAATGAAGAGAGGGAGGGATGTTACTATTATTTCTTCATCTTATATGGTTTTAGAGTCGTTGCGCGCAGCCGAGCTTTTAAAGAAAGAAGGCATTGAGGCTGAGGTAATGGACCTGCGTTCTATAAAACCCTTGGATGAAGAATCTATAATTAAGTCAGTCAGGAAAACTCATCGTCTCATTGCAGTAGATGGCGGATGGATGAACTTTGGCGTTGCGTCAGAAGTAATTGCCTTGGCAGCAGAAAAAGGGTGCGGCTTACTTAAAAATAATCCCCAGCGGATTACTTTCCCTGATACCCCCATCCCTACAAGCCACGCCCTTGCGAAACATTATTATCCAAGGGCGGTAGATATATGCAATAGTGTAAGAACAATGTTTAATCTCCCCGGAATACCGGAAAAACCATCGGTTATTAAAGGTGGTATTGGTTTTGATGTTCCGGATAAAACATTTAAAGGTCCTTTTTAATAAGACTAAAATGAGAAAGCGTACGGCAATTATTATTTCAGTATCCAGTGATATCGGTAGCGCGATGGCATTACGTTGGGCAACTGCCGGGTGGAAAGTATTTGGCACATATAGGACATATTCAGCTATTTTACCGAAATTAACCAGAAGAAATGTCAAACTTGTTCCTTGTGATTTAGCCAGCGTTACAGCTATTAATAAATCAGTTTCAGATTTAAAGTCGCTATGCGGGAAATGGGATGTTTTGGTATTATGTCCGGGTAGCCAGGATCCGATAGGGCCTTTTATGCATGCTGATTTTGAAGAATGGGAGGCTTCAGTTAAGGTTAATTTTACCAGTCAAGTACGGATTGTCCGTGCCTTACTTCCGCTCAGAAATATCCCTAATAGGGTGAATCCTTGCGTATTGTTTTTCGCCGGAGGAGGCACGAATAACGCGCCGGTTAATTACTCAGCCTATATTGTCTCAAAGATTGCCTTAATAAAAATGTGCGAACTGTTGGATTCTGAGATTAAAGATACTAATTTTACAATTATTGGTCCGGGTTGGGTAAAAACGAAAATACACAATTCTACCATGGACGCTCGCGGGCGCGCGGGAGCAAATTATAAACGAACTATTGATAAGTTATCGGGAAAAGAGTGTACTCCGATGAAACAGGTGTTGGATTGTTGCGATTGGCTTATTTCTTCTTCTCGTGAGGTTGTTAGCGGAAGAAATTTTAGTGTAGTTTTTGACAAGTGGGGGTCAAAGAAATTAGAAAATTTCCTACGAACAGATGATAATATATATAAGCTTAGAAGATTTGGAAACGATTTATTAAAAAATAACCTTGAGGGCTAAATGGAAAATTCTTTAATTTTGGAAAATCTTTTTTTATCCCTGCCTTTGCTAAAAGATTATCATCAGCCCAGTTCCCAGGTGCATGCTTTTTTAAAACAGATTGCCAGGCTACAGGTTGAGAGTATTTCTAACAATAGAAAAACTATTAAAGAGATATTCGGACCTTTTGGCAGGCTGATATTCCCTTACCATAAGATGGGGTCGATTGATTCGCTTAATTTGTTTGATTTAGACGAACTTATAATATTTAGTTTTTATTGGCGTAATCGTAAAAGGTACCGTAATGTTTTAGACATTGGAGCCAATTTAGGATTACATTCCATAATTTTGGATAAATGTGGTTATCGGGTGCGGTCGTATGAACCAGATCCTAAACATTTTAAAATAATAATTCGTAATCTTTCTTTAAATAAATGCAAACATGTCCAGGTATTCAACTGTGCGGTCTCTAATAAAATCGGCGACTCCGAGTTTATTAGGGTGGTTGGCAATACTACAGGCAGTCATCTGGCTGGTTCAAAAGCCCACCCTTATGGCAAACTCAAAAAATTTACAGTTTCTACAATAGATTTTGTTTCAATAATGGGCTGGGCAGATTTAATAAAACTTGATGCTGAAGGTCATGAGAAAGAAATTCTTTTGGGTACTAAAAGAGGGGATTGGCTGACTACGGATGCATTAGTTGAGGTTGAGAATGAAATAAACGCAGCTTTAATATATAGACATTTTAAAGAGTTAAACGTAAACCTTTTTTCACAAAAAAATAACTGGAAGCTTGTGCGGGGCGTTAAAGAAATGCCCTGTGGGTATAAGGAGGGGACACTTTTCATCAGCCGCAAGGATTCCGTGCCAGGATTTTAATAAATTTATTATGAATAGGTACCTAAGGAAAAAAATAATTGATATGGTTTATAAGGCAGGAGAAGGGCATATTCCTAGCGCTTTTTCTATTATCGATATAGTTGCTCATTTGTATAAGGCGGTTCTTAAGTTCGACCCTAAAGAACCTGCTTGGAGCGAGAGAGATTATTTTGTTTTAAGTAAAGGACATGGTTGTGCAGCTCTTTATGTTGTCCTGGAGAAGCATGGTTTTATTACACAAAAAGATTTAGATAATAAAAGTAAACTGGGGGCTATCTTAGGAGGGCATCCGGATATGACCAAGGTTCCTGGAGTTGAGGCTTCTACAGGTTCCTTGGGGCATGGTATTGTTACGGCATTAGGGATTGCTTTGGGCCTTAAGATTAAAAAAAAGAAAAACAAAGTAATTGTTCTTGTCGGGGATGGTGAATGTAATGAAGGCACGGTTTGGGAAGTTGCCCTGGTTGCCGCAAAACTTAACCTGGGAAACTTTTGTTGCATAGTTGATAATAACGGTTCAACGGCCCAGGTTTTGCCTATGTCTGATTTTGTTAAAAAGTGGAGC
The DNA here is from genome assembly GCA_028712255.1 of Candidatus Omnitrophota bacterium. Lineage (NCBI taxonomy): Bacteria > Pseudomonadati > Candidatus Omnitrophota > Candidatus Omnitrophota bacterium. Next base: position 11,747 of record JAQTQJ010000016.1, on the reverse strand, counting down.
TCTTTTGGGTGGGAGGTGCACAGAATCAACGGCCATAACGATAAAGCAATAGAAAAAGTTTTCAAAAAAATAAAGTTTAATTTTAATTCAAAGCCTAAGGTGATAATTGCAGATACTGTGAAGGGCAAGGGCGTTAAATTTATGGAGACCCATGGCCCATGGCATTATAAGGTTCCAAACCAGGAAGAAGTTCAATTGATGTATAAGGAGCTTGGAGTATGAAAGATATGCGTCAGGAGTTTGCTGATACCCTTTTGGAAGTAGGAAAGATGGATAAAAATCTTATGGTTATGGTCGGTGATATAAGCCATTTTAGACTGCAAGATTTTGCTAAGGCCTGTCCGGGCCGCTACTACAATATCGGTATCTGTGAGCCGACAATAGTAAATATGGCGGCAGGCTTATCAAAGCTTGGTTTTTACCCGGTTGTGCATACCATAGCACCTTTTATTGTAGAAAGGTCTTATGAACAAATAAAATTGGATTTCTGTTATCAAAAATTAGGGGCTAACATTATTACTGTCGGCAGTGCCTTTGACTATTCTACGTTAGGCTGTACGCACCACTGTTATGTGGATTTTGCTTTATTAAAACCTTTACCTGAGACACAAATTTTTTTCCCGTCTTCTCCCATAGAATTAAATACTCTATTCAAACAAACTTACAATAATGGAAAGTTATCTTATTTTAGAGTGCCAAAATTATCCCATGGTTATGTCTTTAGCCAAGACAAGCTTATGGTAGGTAAGGGTATGGTTATAAGTACAGGCAAGGATATTACCGTAGTAGTTACAGGTCCTCAGTTAAAAACTGTTTTGAATGCGGCTATTCAATTAAAGAAAGAAGGAATTGATGTTGAGATAATTTATATCCATACTATCAAACCTTTTGATGAAGAATTAGTGTTGGGTAGTATCAATAAAACGAAAAGGGTTTTTGTCATAGAAGAACATAGTATGTATGGGGGGATGGGGGATGAAATCTTAAGAATCACCAGGGGTATGGGTGGAGTGAAGTATTCTTTTATCTCTATACCTGATATATTCATCAGAGATTATGGTTCATACGAAGATATTTGTGGAATTTTAGGTTTTACTGTTGAAAACATTCTAAAGAAAGTCAAGGACGATTTATTTTAATCCCATGAGAGGAATAAATTTATTAGGCGATTATCCAAAAGTTGAACGCGATTATGATAGACGGATGAAAGAAAAAAATGCAGAAGTTATCCGTCTAGCTAAGCAGTTCGGCAGAGAGTTTTTTGACGGAGATAGAAAATGTGGTTACGGCGGATATAAATATGACGGCCGATGGAAATTGATTGTAGAACGCATGAAAGATTATTATAAACTAGCAGATAATGCTTCAATCCTAGATATCGGATGCGCTAAAGGATTTATGCTCCATGATTTTAAAGAACAGATGCCAAAAGCTATTGTGGCCGGTATAGATATAAGTGAATATGCGATTGAAAATTCCATGCCTTCAGTAAAATCTTTTCTTAAGGTTGCCAGCGCGGAAAATCTTCCCTATCCTGATAAATCCTTTGATTTAGTTATCTCTATTAATTCAATTCATAATTTGCCTTTTCAGCGGCTTAAAATAGCCCTTAAAGAGATAGAACGTGTTTGCAGGGGGAATAGCTATATAACGGTAGATGCCTGGCGTAACGATTTGGAGCGCGAAAATTTATTTAAATGGGTTCTTACAGCTGAAACAATGATGCATGTGGATGAGTGGGAGAAACTATTCAAGGAAGTGGGGTATGCGGGAGACTACTGGTGGTTCATAGCGGATTAATCGGAAGAAACAATGAAAACTTTAGCTGCGGTATTACATAAAATAAATCATCCTTTAAAAATAGAAGAATTGAATATTCCTAACCTCAGGAAGGGGCAGGTTTTAGTTAAAATCGCCTATAGCGGTATTTGTCATACGCAGTTAAACGAAATTAAGGGGTTAAAAGGTGAGGATAAATTCTTGCCGCATACATTAGGGCACGAGGGTTCTGGCATCGTTGATTCGATAGGGCCAGGTGTAAAAAAAGTTAAAACCAATGATAAGGTCGTACTAACGTGGATTAAAGGAAGCGGAGGCAATGCTTTACCAATTTCGTATAAAGGGAAAAATGGTTTAATAGTCAATTCTGGCGCTATAGCTACGTTTTTAACCTATGCTGTTATTGCAGAAAATCGCCTGGTAAAGATTCCAGATGAGATGCCTTTATATGAAGCTGCTCTTTTAGGCTGCGCGATACCCACAGGCGCCGGTATTATTATCAATACGATAAAAATGAGAACTGGCAGCAGTATTGCTATTTTTGGCGTAGGGGGGATCGGATCAAGTGCTTTATTAGCGGCAAAGCTAAATGGTGCCGCGATAATTATCGCTATTGATATTTCAGATGATAAGCTTGAAAGATCTCTTAAATTGGGAGCTACCCATATTATAAACGCGGCCAAAGAAGATGTCTTATCGGCTATTATGGGACTTACGTCTCAAAAAGGAGTTGATTATACGATTGAGTGCGCAGGAAGATGCGAGACAATGGAAATCGCTTTTAAATCAGCTAGAGACAGGGGAGGAGTATGCGTAATAGCAGGAAATTTACCTCAAGGAGAGAAAATTTTAATTGATCCCTTTGACCTGATCAGGGGCAAACAAATTGTTGGCACTTGGGGAGGAGAAACAAACCCGGATAGAGACATACCGTTATATGCGCAGTGGTACTTAAAGGGTAAGCTGGGATTAAGCGATTTGATTACCCATTGTTTCAAACTAAATCGGGTAAATGAAGCACTTGAAGGTCTAAATTGCGGCAAGGCAGGCAGGATATTAATAGACATGAATGAGCAATAGAAAAAATTCAAATGCAAAATATAAATAAAAAATTATTGATCGTTAAACCGCCGTATAGGCATATCCCTATGGGGATAGCTTATGTCCTTTCGTGTTTAGAGAAAAATAATATACCTTTCGATTTTATCGATGCAACATTTACCCGCCCAAATTATAAAAAACTTTTTAAAAAGAATGATTATTTAGCTTTTGCAACTGGAGGATTAATTTCAAATTATGACTTTATATCAAAGACTATTAGGGTAATTCGTTCAATACGGGACGATTTACCGGTTATAATGGGGGGAAATATTACTAAGGATGTAAATCCGGAGTTTCTTTTTGACAAAGACATGCTAGGGATCGATTACGGAATTATAGGCGAGGCAGAAACTTCGCTGCCCTATTTAATAGATAGGTTAAATAATGGTTCTGAATCCATCCAAGATATACCCGGGTTAATTTTTAAAAACAAAGGTACAGGGCAGATTACTAAAAATGTCCCTATGCGGTTTAATTTACAGGATGTTAATGTGTTTCCTGCTTGGCATCGTATTAATATGGAATTTTATAAATATTCCGATGTTTCTTATATGGCAAATCAAGTTGTCTTGCCGGTAGTGACCGGAAGGGGATGTGTTGGGGTATGTGCGTTTTGTTCTCCGACAGTCGGAGTATTCCAGAAACGTCCCGTAGGGCATGTTATGGAAGAAATCGATTTATTATTTTCTAGATACAATTTCGATATTCTCAATATCCTTAACGAGATGTTCTATCAGAATAAGGAGGACATTTTACAGTTTTGCCAAGAATACAAGAAATTAAAAGTTCGAAAACCCTGGATGGCTGCAATGCGGGTAGATGTGAAAGGCATCGATGAGGATACTTTTGTTGCGATGAAAGAGGCTGGATGTATTTTAACCGGGGCTGGCATAGAGAGTGGATCCAATAAGGTATTAAAGATTATGAAAAAGCTGACTTCTAAAGAGCAGATCATAAATTTTTATAGATGGTCAAAAAAAACTTGTTTGCCTTCTCTAGGAACATTTATGGTCGGAAATGAGAGAGAAGCTAAGGAGGATATTAAGGAAACAATTGATATGGTTATCGCTGAGGAAATGAATTGTGACGCAAGCTTAACACATGCTTATCCCGGCACGCAGATCTATAAGAATGCTTTAAAGAGGGGATTAGTCAGCAATGAAAGGGACTATTATAAAAGAGCGCTTTTTACCCCTACCCCCTATGATCTATCATGGATAAATAGGGAGGCCTATCTGAATATCAGCGATATCCCAAATGATCGTTTCTGGGAAGTGATCTTCGGTGAGCTTAGGCGCTTTTATACTTTTTTATATAAAAGATTTAGGGTAATAGACCTTCAATATAAATATAACCGGTTATTTTCAGCTGTTGTGGTTATCGGGATATGTTCAGAATGCGGTAGCCCAATTAAAATACATTCTAGCTTTGATCTATTAGGGCAATTAACCTATTGTCCTAAATGTTACTCTGTTTTATACGCAGATTATTATAAGCTTATTGATTTTTCCGGCCATTTTGATTTTTTATGCCGTCAATTGATGATGACAGAGAAATTGATAATTGTTGGGACTGAATTACAAGCAATGAATCTATTGCGCTATGATCATTTCGGGCTAAATTTCAAAAAAATAAAGGGTTTTCTCGACTTTAAAAAGAAAGGTAATCAAGATTCGTTATTTGCTTATATACCAAAAATAAAAACAGATGAATTGCTTTCTATACTACCTGATACTATTCTGGTAGCTGATGATCAAGCTTACGATGCAGAGCTCAAACTAATGGTATTCTATTCAAGGAACAAGATAAGCGTCCCTAAAATTTTGAATTTAATCCCCCATAATAAAGCTTTTGGCCTGAACATATCAAAATATGTCCGTAAGTTTATTACGCGGTTGAGAATAAGGGGTATTATCTATAGAATGATTTGTTCTTTAGCCATCCTGCTGCTGGAATCTATCGCACTTTTTCCTAAAGCTATTCCTTTTCTTGCACAAAAATCTAAACCATTCCTGAAACGAGTATTGGGAGCTGCTTTTGCAAGAAAATTAAGGCGGTTATGTTTAAAACTTATTTCTTAAGATTAAAAGGTACATCACGGTTTTTTATGAATAAAGCTTCTATAGACAGGCCGGTATTCTTTGGCATTTTATTTAGAATCTTCAATCTGATAGCTGCGCCAATTACGGGTATTTTAATAGCCAGTATTTTTACGGCAAAGATGCAGGGGTATTATTATACTTTTTTGAGTTTACTTGCGTTGCAGACTTTAGTTGAATTGGGGCTTTGTATCGTTATTGTCCAATTTGCCGCTCACGAATGGTCGCATCTAAGATTAAATAACGCTGGTTATATAACTGGCGATAGCGCGTCTATTTCCAAGCTAGCCAGTTTGACTCGTTTTACAATTAAATGGTATGGGATTGCCGCGTTATTGGTTTTAATCGGATTAGGGGTAGGCGGTTACTATTTCTTTTCTATGTCTCCGGCTTCAGATATTAATTGGAAACTTCCGTGGTTCTCTCTTTGTCTTTTAACCAGTATAACTATCCTTACTCTGCCTATAAATGCAGTATTAGAAGGCTGCAACCAAGTATCTAATCTTTATGCTTTTTTCTTCTATCAGCTTCTATTTGTTAAAATAACACTCTGGACATCAATATTTCTACATACTAATTTATGGGCTTTAACTTTTACCAATATAATAAGCCTATTATTTTTTGCTATTTTTATTTTAAGAAAATACCGCCATTTTTTCGATACATTATTATTTACTTTTAAGATTAAAGAAAAATTATCCTGGTTCCGTGAAATTTGGCCTATGCAATGGAGGATTGGCTTAAGCTGCACTTGTGGATATTTTTTGCATTATTTCTTTGTCCCTGTTTTATTTAAATATCACGGAGCTGTAGTTGCGGGCCAAATGGGATTGACTTGGAGCGCGGTGGGTTTAATCCCTTCAATTGCTAATGCTTGGATTGCCCCTAAAATACCACAATACGGGATGATGATTGCTCAGAAAAATTACAACGAGTTGGACAGGCTTTTCTGGCGTCTTATGAAAATAACAATATTAGTATCTAGCTCCATAGCATTAACTGCCTGGTTTATAGTGTACATGTTGAATGTTTTTCACCATCCTTTTGCAATGCGTCTTTTAACTCCATTACCGCTGGGGATTCTTGCTTTTGCACAGATTCTGCAGGCTGTTTCGTTACCTGTTTCAGGATACCTAAGGGCCCATAAGCAGGAACCGCTTTTATTCTTGTCAGTTAGCGCTGGCATTTTAACAGCCGTGTCAAATTTGACTTTGGGAAAATGGTATTCTGCCACAGGTATGGCTGGGGGATATTTGATTGTAAGCTTAATCATAATCCCGTTAATTTTTTTAACATGGCTAAAATATAAGAATAAATGGCACGAGTGACATTAATAAAAAGTGATAGTGTTGTAAGTAAGATAAATAAACACGGCATTATCGGGTCTTTTAAAATCGCTATTGCGCGATTCCATAATTACTGTAAATATCTCAGCCCATGGAGGTTACATCTTGGGGCTTACTATCGTTTCCTAAAATTGTTTTTTATGCCCAGTTTAAAAAAGAAACGTATTTTAGGCATCTGGGATTTTAAGGCATTGCCTTGGTCAATTGGCGACCCCCTGGTCTTTATTGAAAAATTAAGTACTTTAAAAATTAAATATGATGCTGAAGAAGTTGATATCTGTATTATTTATGATCGCGATGACCCAGATGGGAATCGAAAGCCTGGGGGGATCCATAAATTTGTGAGTAGCTTAACATCTGAAAACTCTCAGGATTACATGCTTGAATTTCTTCCTTTATTTGGTACTTGTCCGTTCCTTGGCTCAGTATTCCAATTTAGTAAAAGAGAAGAATTCCATATATTCTTAAAGAATAATCCCGAACGTTATATTCTTTATCCTTCTTTAGGGCAGCATCTGGCTGAAACATACAATTTTAGGGGAGGGGAGCCGCATAATAATGAATTTCAGGAGTTTCATAAAGTCCGAGGATTTATTCCCTACCTAAGGGTAGGCGAACGAGATGTCTCCTGGGCTAAGTGGTTTTACCAGAATTATTTACCGAGTAATACTTTTGCGGTAACCTTTTCTTTGAAAAGAACAACTCATGATACACAGAGGAATGCCGATCCTAGTGTATGGTTTTCTTTTTTGGATAAATGCAAAGTAAAATTTCCTGAAATAGTTTTTATTTTTATTGGATTAAGAGAAGAAGCATTTGATGGCTTGCGCGAAAGATCAAATGTGATAATTGCAAAAGACTACGGAACATCAATAATGGAAGATCTTGCTTTAATCCGTGCTTCCCTCATGTATATGGCTACAATATCGGGAGTTACCACGATCGCTTTATACAGTGATTTGCCTTATTTGTTTTTTCAATTGCCGAATATAAGGAGGTATGGATTTGAAACCGGAAAAAATTTTTCTTTTGCAACAGATAAGCAGAAAATATTTAGCGTAGAAACAAAAGTGACTCCCGAGTTTTTGTTGCAGGAGTTTAGGGATCTTTATTCCAAGTTAGATAAGGATAAATGGCGAAAGTTAACCGTAGAGCATGCCCGTAATAAATGTGGGCACCCTACAGCAAAAGGCTTGTAGGATGATTCTAACGCAATATTACGGTAGCGATGCTAATGTTTTGGTTGGCTTTTCGATTTAGTACTAGGGAACTTCTATATTTTCTATAAGCCGGTTTGAAAGGCAAATTGTAGATCAACATGGTTAAGGGGAATATTTTATTAGTATTTTCGGACATTTCGCATTATTCATTGCACAGGGGTTATTTTCATTACGGGCTGGCAAGTATTTCTTCTTTTTTGAAAGAAAAACTGGGATGCCAGGTCCGTCTTTTTCATCTAAAGACGGATATAGGAAAAAGTGAATTTACTGGCAGGATTAAAGATTTCGTCCCCGATATTGTAGCTTTCAGTTCAACTACTAATAGTTTCCCCCTAGTAAAAAAATACGCCCAATGGGTGAAAGATTATAGTAATGAGATTTTGACAGTTTGCGGGGGTGTGCATGCTATTATCTCCCCGGGAGATATTCTTTCGGATCCTAGTTTCGATGTTGTAATCCATGGCGACGGAGAATATTCAATGTCAGTTTTATCTTCAGAATGGCTGAAGAATAGAAAGATTCCTAATGCTAAGGGGATTTGGCACAAGGAGGGAGATAAAATAATACAGAATGGCTGTGCTGTAGTGGAAGACCTGGATTTACTTCCTTTTCCTGACTGGGATTTGTTTAATTACGGTGATTTGTCTGCTTCATTACAAAGACAGGGTGGATTTATGATGTCGCGGGGTTGCCCCTATGAGTGTAGTTATTGCTGCAACAGCGCTATAAAAAAAGCCTACAGGGATGGTAATGCCCGTTATGTCAGGTTTAAAAGTCCGCAGAGGGCTATCTCAGAAATAAAGTATTTCATTGGAAAGTTCCCGGAAATACGTACTTTGTATTTTGATGATGATATATTGCCCTTAAACAGAGAATGGTTTAATTCTTTTACTCAGTTGTATAAACAAGAGATTAATATGCCTTATTGGTGTAATGTGCGGCCTAATTTACTAAACGCTGAGATAGCCAGGACTTTAGCTGATTCTGGCTGCGTAAGGGTAAACATCGGAATAGAAAGCGGGAACGAGGCTTTAAGAAACAATATCTTAAGGAGGGGCTTGACAGATAGAAGTATCGAGAGTGCAGTCAGGCATTTAAAAAACAATAAGCTCTATATTTATAGTTTTAATATTTTGGGTATTCCCCATGAAGAAAAAAAGGATTTATTAGATACGGTTAAAATTAATGCAAGGTTAGATATTGATAAAATCCAGGCAACAGTGTTTTACCCTTATCCTAAGACCGAATTATATAAACTTTGTTTAAGCGAAGATTTAATTATTCCATCAAAATGGCTAATTGAATATCTAGGCGGTACTATTTTGAAATTTAAGCTTGCCCAAAAGAACAGGATTTTCTTTACTGAGCTAATGATTAATCCATTGTGTAAGATTTACCGTAAATTGCCGGTTAATATTTCAGAAAACCTGTTGAAAATACTCTATTCTGAATTATCTAGTCTTACGCTATTGCCTGTAAGCAGTATAATCATTAGAATAATGCTTAGGTCAAAATTTGTTGCGCAATTATCCAGGTCCATTTATAGGAAAGCTATTACTCCGCTTCCAGCGCGGATTAATTAGAGAAAACAGGCGTTCGAAATGTTTGGATATGAAGGCAGGAAAGCGGAATAAAAAGAATCTATCTATGAGGGATAAAAGCATGGGTTATGAAATTAAAGATACATGTTTCAACGGCCTGAGTACGGTAAATATTGAATTAACCAGTGTTTGTAATAAGAATTGCTGGATGTGCGGTAGAAGGAAGGTAGACAGGGAATACCCCGAACTCGCTCTTAATTATAGCGATATGAAGTTTGATCTTGTTGAAGATATCGCCGGGCAATTGCCGGACGGGGTGGTTGTCCAGTTCCATAATAATGGTGAACCGTTGCTTTACCCTCGCTTCGGAAAGGCCGTCAGTCTTTTTAAACGGCAGATACGCTGCATGGACACCAATGGTAAATTATTGCTTGAGAAAGCAGGAGAGATTATTAATAATCTAGATACATTAACTGTATCTACATTTGAAAATGATGAAGATGCAGATGAGCAGTATACTCTTGTAAGGAAGTTTATAAAACTAAAGGGGAAGAGAAAACCGAATATCATCATCAGATGCCTGGGGAACGTTGACCTAAAAAAATACCAGAAGTTTAACTGTATTATAGCTACGAGGATATTGCATTCTCCGATGGGCAGTTTTAACTACAAAAGGAACCCTACTGTTCCCGAAATAGGGATTTGCCTGGATTTCCTCAATCATTTAGTCATTAGGAGCGACGGAAAAGTTTCAATTTGTGTAAGATTCGATCCTAAAGGTTTAGGAGTGATCGGGGATTGCAATAAAGATAGATTGATTGATATCTGGAATAGTCCGCTGCGTAAAAAATGGATAAATCTTCATATTAAAGGAAAAAGAAAAAATATCCCTTTATGTAATTATTGCGAATTTTGGGGAGTGCCGACGGGATATTAAAACTCGAAAATAAAATGCGAATCTTACTAATTGCCTATGATAATGATTCTTATATATCGGTTTTCCCTTTAGGGCTGGCTTATATAGCTTCGGCCTGCAGGGATGCCGGACATAAGGTCGAGATCTATAACCAGGATGTTTACCATTGGCCGGAAGAGCACTTGGTTGAACTATTGGAGAAGGAACATTTTGACGTAGTCGGAGTGGGAGTAGTTGGCGGTTATTATCAATATAAAAAATTATTAAAGATTTCTGATGCGCTTAACCGGTCTAAAGACAGGCCTTTTTATCTTATCGGAGGCCATGGCCCATCACCGGAGCCAGAGTATTTTTTGAAAAAGACAAAAGCAAACGCCGTTGTTATAGGAGAAGGCGAAATTACCGTGGTGGAACTTTTGAAGGCAATTGCAAATAAAAAAGATCTTGCCGGCGTAGAAGGGATTGCTTTTTTAAAAGAAGGTAAGTGTATACAGACTCCCAGAAGGGAATTAATCCAGGAGGTTGATTCGATTTCCTTTCCTGCTTGGGATTTATTCCCAGTAGAACATTATTCCTTAATGCGGGCCCCCAATATAACAAACAAGAACAGGTATATGAATATGTTATCTGGAAGGGGCTGTACTTTTAAATGTAATTTTTGTTACAGAATGGATCCTGGTTTTAGGCCTAGATCAGCAGAGAGTATAATTAGGGAAATCGAGCTGCTTAAAGAAAAATACGCTATTTCTTATATTGAATTTGCCGATGAGTTATTTATGAGTTCAGTCGAGCGTACAGAATTACTCAGTGAAAGGTTTATAAAAGAAAAATTAGGCATTAAATGGTGGTGCAACGGGAGATTAAACTTTGCTAAAGCGGATCTACTAAAATTAATGAAAAAGGCCGGGTGTGTTTTTATCAATTACGGAATTGAATCTTTAGATGAAAAGGCTCTTAAGAACATGAATAAGGCATTGACAGTCAAACAAATTACTACGGGGATAGAAAATACTCTGGATGCTGGAATTAGCCCGGGATTTAATATAATATTTGGAAATATAGGCGAAACCGCAAGATCTTTAAAATTGGGTGTTGATTTTCTCTTAAAATACGATGACCAGTCGCAGTTAAGGACTATACGCCCTGTTACCCCTTATCCAGGCTCTCCGCTGTATTATTACGCTATTGAATGCGGGCTTCTAAGGGATTGTGAAGATTTTTACGAGAAGAAGCATCTTAATTCGGATCTTTTAAGCGTAAATTTTACAGAGCTTTCAGACGAAGAGTTTTATCGTAACTTAAGAGAGGCTAATACAAAACTGGTGGAAAATTATTATAAGAAAAAGATGTATTCGGTATGCGAGCAGATAAACGATCTTTATATAAAAAAAGATACCGGCTTCAGGGGATTTAGGCAGACTTAAAGATAAGATGTTAAATAAAAAATTCAAAAAATTTAGCATTTTAAAAGTACACATCTCAGCGATAGACATAAAGGATGCCTGTTCATCGGTAGATGAGGCGATATCTAAAAAGCAGAAAAAGTATATTTGTGTATGTCCGGTAAGTACGATTATGGAATGTAAGAATAACAAAAGGGTTCTGGAGAGCGTTAATTCCGCGGATTTAGTCACCCCCGACGGTATGCCGGTAGTTTGGATAGGGAGGATGCTGGGGCATAAGAATATAAAAAGGGTATATGGCCCGGAATTAATGCAGGAAATTTGCAGGGTTTCCGTAAGAAA
>JAQTQJ010000015.1 GCA_028712255.1 Candidatus Omnitrophota bacterium | reverse complement strand
TTTTAGGCTTGTGGGGTCGAATCCTACGAAGGCCCCGGAAGAAGCATTGGCCGGCGTTCTTTAAAAACCTTAAAATAGGACATTTTAAAGTTGCTAGAAATAGGACATTTTAATCTTGCTAATGCACCTTTATTATTTTGCTTTACAATATATATTAATCCCGTTATAATAAATTCCGCTATTATTTAATTAAAGAGGAAAATTACGATGAAAGATAAAGTTTTAAAATTAGGATTACCAAAGGGGAGCCTCCAAGAATCTACCTTTAAGATGTTAAAAAAGGCTGGATTTAATGTGAACCTGTCCAGTTCGCGTTCTTATTTTCCGTCGGTGGATGACAGCGAGATTCAGGCAACCTTGTTGCGGGCTCAGGAGATGTCGCGTTATGTCCAGGACGGTGCGCTTGATTGTGGGATTACCGGTAATGATTGGATCCTGGAGAATAAATCCGATATCGTCAGGGTTACAGATTTGACTTATGCCAAGCAAAGCCTGAGTAAGGTAAGATGGGTTTTGGCTGTGCCGCAGGATTCCGGCTTAAAAAATGTTAAAGACTTAAACGGTAAGCGGGTAGCTACCGAATTGGTCAATGTGACAAAAGATTATTTTCAGAAAAATAAAGTTAAGGTGGAGGTAGAGTTTTCCTGGGGGGCAACGGAGGTTAAGGTTAGCGGCGGCTTGGTTGATGCTATTGTTGAATTAACAGAAACCGGGAGTTCACTACGGGCCAATAAGCTGGTTGAGATTGCCACTCTTTGCGAATCCACTACTCAGTTCATCGCTAATAAAGACGCATACAAAGACAGCTGGAAAAAAGCCAAAATGGAGCAGATTGCTCTTCTTTTAAGGGGGGCAATTGCCGCCGAAGATAAAGTCGGCTTGAAGATGAACGTAAAAAAAGAAAATCTTAAAAAAGTCATTGCCAAACTTCCTGCATTAAAGAATCCCACAATTTCCGGCTTAAGCGATGACGGATGGTTTGCCATCGAGACAATTATTGATGAGAAAATTGTGCGGGTGCTCATTCCCGAGTTAAAGGCAGCAGGCGCTTGCGGGATTATTGAGTATCCGTTGAATAAAGTGATTTATTAGATTGCTTCGTCCGCCTTCGGCGGACTCGCAATGACACTTGTTGTGGATTCCCGCTTTCGCGGGAATGACTAAAGGAGAGTAGTTATGCCTTGCGGAAAGAAAAGAAAAAGACAGAAGATTAAAACCCATAAGCGTAAGAAATTACGCCGTCGTCTTCGTCACTTGAAGAAGAGAGCTTGGGGCGGTAAAGGTTAAGTCTTTTTAGAAGGGTGCTATTGAATTTCAAATACCTTAACAGTGTAATCTGTCTTTGTCTTACATTGGCCTTGGTTGTTTCTCTAGCGTTGGCCTCGGATACAAAAGAAGACGCCCAAGGTTTAAGCCACTATATCGTAGGAGTTTATTGCGAAGATCTGGGAGATCTGGATAGGGCGATGCAGGAATATCAGGCAGCCCTGGTAACTGACCCGGATAGTGCTTTATTGCATCTAAACCTGGCATCGATTTTTATTAAGAAGGATGATGCCAAACAGGCAATTTCTCAGCTTAAACAGGCTATCGGGATTGCTCCTGAAGCCGTGGAACCGCATGCAATATTAGCATTGGTATATGCCGCACAGAAGCAAGTAGAGCTGGCTTCTCAGGAATATACACTTGCGCTTAAGAATGCCTCAAAACTTGAACCGAAAAATATTGAAATTTATAAAAGTTTAGGGGCGATTTATCTGCAACAGGGAAAATTAAAAGAAGCAGAAAGTATTTTTAAAATAATTACGGGTTTATCTGCGGACGATCCTCAGGCGCATCTTTATTTGGGCAGTATTTATTTTGATTTAAAAGATTATTCTTCTGTAGAAAAAGAATTAAAAACCGCATTAAAATTAAAACCTGATTATCAGGAGGCTTTGAATTTTCTGGGATATTTTTATCTGGAGCAGGATAAAAATATCGATGCTGCAGGGAAAATGATCAAAAAGGCCTTAGTTCTTGAGCCGGACAATGGCGCCTATATTGATAGTTTAGGATGGTTTTATTTTAAAAAAGGCAGATTTAAAGAAGCATTGAATGAGTTAGAAAAAGCAGCATCACTAATGAGTGATCCGGTAATTTATGATCACCTAGGTGATGTTTTTCTAAAACTGGGCAACCAGGAAAGCGCAAAATTGAATTGGGAGAAATCCCTCAAGTTAGATTCCACACAGGAAAAGATAAAAACAAAATTATTTAAGCTAACCAATAATGGCAAATAATCAACTGACCATCGAAGAATTGGAAGTAAAAGCTAAAGAGATTCGCCGCCTGATTATTCAGATGTTGGCTCGCGCCGGTTCCGGGCATCCCGGGGGGAGCCTGTCGGCTACGGATTTAATTACTGCCCTTTATTTTAATGTTTTACGTTTTAAATCAGATAATCCTCAGTGGCCTGACCGCGATCGTTTTCATATGTCTAAAGGGCATTGTTGCCCGCTATGGTATGCGGTGTTGGCAAAAACCGGTTATTTCTCCGAAGAAAAATTATTTACCTTAAGGCAATTAGGTTCAATTCTTCAGGGGCATCCTGATCGTAAAACTCCAGGTGTTGAGTCGGCATCTGGCTCACTTGGCCAAGGGCTCTCTATTGCTTTAGGGATGAGCCTGGCGTTAAGAATAGATAAATTAGATTCCCGGGTTTATGTTTTATTAGGAGATGGAGAGGTGCAGGAAGGTAATATTTGGGAAGCAGCTATGGCCAGTGCTCATTTTGGCTGCAGTAATATATGCGCTATTCTGGATTCCAATGGTTGCCAGATTGACGGAAGATGTGAAGATATAATGGGCCTGGAACCTTTGGTTGCCAAATGGCAGGCTTTTGGCTGGCACACAATAGAGATTAATGGCCATGATATGCGCCAGATTCTAGATGCTTATGAACAGGCTAAAACAATTAAAGACAAGCCGACAATAATTATTGCTCGCACTGTTAAGGGTAAAGGTGTATCTTTTATGGAAGGTGTGGTTGCTTTTCATGGCAAGGCTCCTACCCAGGAAGAGGCCCAGAGGGCTTTAAAGGAGTTAGTTTAATGGCAGAGCAACTTTATCAACGGGATGTCTACGGCCAAACTTTGGTAGAGCTGGGTTTATCGGATAAAAATATTGTTGTTTTGGATGCGGATTTGTCCAGCTCGACGCGTACCAATCTTTTTGCCAAGCAGTTCCCGGATAGATTTTTTAATATTGGTGTAGCCGAACAGAATATGATGGCTGTGTCCGCAGGCCTTGCTAGTTGTGGCAAGACGGTTTTTGTTTCAACTTTCGCCGTATTTGCTTCAGGCCGCGCCTGGGATCAGGTAAGACTGGCTATAAGTTATAATAATTTTAATGTTAAGATTGTAGCTACGCATGCAGGTATTACTGTTGGCCCTGATGGTGCTAGCCACCAGGCTTTGGAGGATATTGCCCTGATGCGCGTGCTTCCCAATATGAATATCATTGTTCCATGCGACGGACCACAAACAGAAGATGCGGTTAGAGTAGCTGCGGCGACCCCCGGGCCATTTTATATTCGTTTAGGCAGGTCAAAGGTTTCAACATTAGAGAATAAAGGTGAATTTAAATTAGGCCAGGCTCAGTTGATAACTGAAGGAAATGATGTTACCATCGTTGCCTGTGGGATAATGGTTACTGAGGCGCTTTTGGCAATAAAAAATCTGGCGCAGAAGGGAATAAGAGCGCGCCTGATCAATATGCATTCTATTAGGCCCTTGGATAGCGCGATTATCCTTAAGGCTGCTGGCGAAACTAAACTTATTGTTGTCTGCGAAGAGCATAGTACTATTGGAGGCTTAGCCTCAAGTATTGATGAAATAGTTGCAGAGAATTCTCCGGTGAAGGTGATTCGTGTAGGCGTGCGTAATCGTTTCGGCCAATCAGGAGAGCCGCAAGAACTTTTAAAAGAGTATAATCTCAGCAGTTTAGATATTGAAAAAGCGGTTTTATCCAATATCTCCTAAGTCAAAAATATCTTCATGAAGCAATCTTCCTCTGCCTTAGCCGTTAAATCCTTTGCCAAAGTCAATCTTTACCTACAGATTCTGAACAAACGCAAGGATAATTTTCATAATCTAAATACTTTATTTTGCCGTGTTGATTTAGCAGATACGATTATACTTAAAAATCGTCAAGATGGCCTGATTAAGATCAAATGTATTAATCGGCATGTCCCTTGCGACAGAACGAATCTTTGTTGGCGTGCTGCTGAATTATTAAAGCAGAAGTATGGTTTAAGTTTTGGCTTAGATATAGATATTCAGAAGCATATACCAGTTGGCGCAGGTTTAGGCGGAGGTTCTTCTAATGCTGCCAGTGTCTTTTTAGGGCTAAACAAATACTGGTGCTTAGGTTTATCTAAAAAACAACTAGTGACTTTAGGGGCTAAATTAGGCAGTGATGTTCCATTTTTTATTTATAATACAAAGTTTGCTTTAGGAAGCGGCAGGGGAGACAAGATTAAACCATTAATCTCTCTGGATAAACTTAAGCTCTGGCTTGTCCTGATTTATCCTAATATCAGGGTTTCAACACCCTTGATTTATCAGAAATTTGATAGTTTTTCTGGGTTGACAAGGTTCCGGTGTGATGTTAAAATACTACCTTCTGAGTTGCTTAAATGCGGCAAAGGGGTTAATCCTAAATGCCTTATTAATGATTTAGAAATTGTTACTAGCACTCTTTATCCCGTAGTTAATCAAGTTAAAAACGTGCTTTCCGGTATGGGGTTAGAAAAAATAATGATGTCCGGAAGCGGGTCAGCAGTATTTGCGATTTGCAATGGTCGTAAACAAGCTCAGGATTTCAAAGATAAATTGACCAAAAAACATAAATCTTGGGCCGTTTTTGTAAGTTCGGCGGTTTAGTTATTAAAATTTACAATGTGAAATATTAGATCCTTCGCCCGCCACTGAAACGTTGGCGGACTCAGGATGACGGAACAGAAGGCAGAGGGTGGATATGGAGATAACTGAAGTCAGGGTGATATTGAAGGATTCTCCGGATAAAAAATTAAAAGCATATGCCACGGTGACTTTTGATAATGTTTTTGTAGTTAGGGATATTAAGGTAATCGAAGGAACCGCTGGTTTATTTATCGCCATGCCTTCCCGTAAAGTAAAGCAAGCTTGTCCAAGATGCGCTTATAAAAATGAATTGCGCAGTAAATATTGTAATCAGTGTGCTGCGCCTTTGCCAATTGAAGCTAGCGCGCAACGCGCTGAGGATATTCCGGCTAGCCAGACTGAGCATAAGGATATAGCTCACCCTATAACGCAGTCATTTAGGGAAAGCTTGCAGAAAAAGGTTTTGGAGGCTTATACGCAAGAGAAGAGTAAAACTGCATAAATAATTTTAGTTCTGCCCGGTAGTGTAATGGTAGCACATCAGAATTTGGGTCTGACTGTCAAGGTCCGAATCCTTGCCGGGCAACAGGATGTAAGTCATTAATGAAAAAAGATATTGCGGTAATAATTTTGGCGGGGGGTAAGAGCACGCGGATGAGATCTGAGGTGCCTAAGGTGCTGCATAAGCTTTGTGGTAGGCCGATGCTAGGTTATGTTTTGGATTTGGTAGCAGGATTAAAGCCCAAGCAGGTAGTTGCAGTCTTAGGGTATAAACAGGAACTCGTGCGTAAAATTATACCTGGAGGCGTAAAAATTGTTATCCAGAAAAAACTTATCGGAACCGCTGATGCGGTAAAAACAGGATTGTCAGTTTTGAAGGGATTTAAAGGCACAGTGCTTATCCTTTATGGAGATAATCCTCTTCTAAAGAAGGATACGCTTAAGAAGCTTCTTGATTATCATTTAGAAAGTAATGCCGATGCTACACTGTTGACTGCACGATTGAATAAGCCTTTTGGTTACGGTAGGATTATGCGTGATAGATATTCCAGTATTTGTGGCATAATCGAAGAGAAAGACGCTGATGAGGTGCAGAAAGATATTGAAGAGATCAATACCGGTATTATGGTATTTAAGAAAGATAGGTTGGATAATAATTTAAAGAGTATTCGCGCAAATAACCGCAAAAAAGAATATTATTTAACCGACATAATTGAAATTCTGGCAAAAAAGAATTATTTAGTTGAAGGTCTTAAAGTCGAAGATGCTCATGAGGCATTAGGAATTAATACCCGCGCTGAATTGGCTAAGGCTAATTCTTTTATGCAGAAAACGATTAACGATAAATTGATGCAAGATGGTATAACTATTCTTGATCCGGCATCCACCTTTATTAATTTTGGCACTAGAATCGGCATGGATACGGTGATTTATCCCTTTACAGTAATCGAAAGTGGTGTTAAAATTGGAAAACGTTGTTCGGTAGGCCCTTTTGCGCACCTGCGTGATGGTGTCGAGCTTAAAGATGATGTTATAGCTGGCAACTTCATTGAAATGGTGCGTTCCAAAATCGGTACTAAAACACTCGTTAAACATTTCTCTTATATCGGAGATAGCTGTGTCGGTTCAAATGTAAATATCGGAGCAGGCACGGTTACGGCTAATTTCGATGGCTTAAAGAAAAATTATACGATTATTGAGGATAATGTAAAGATTGGTTCGGATACTGTGATAGTTGCTCCGGTAAAGATTGGTAACTTTGCGGTTACCGGAGCTGGTTCGATAGTTACTAGGGATGTTCCGAAAAGAACCGTTGTGGCGGGAGTTCCGGCTAGA
This sequence comes from Candidatus Omnitrophota bacterium, assembly GCA_028712255.1. Lineage (NCBI taxonomy): Bacteria > Pseudomonadati > Candidatus Omnitrophota > Candidatus Omnitrophota bacterium. The sequence continues at coordinate 35,661 of JAQTQJ010000015.1, read as the reverse complement.
ATTTTAAAGTGACGCGCCAAGCGCGTCATCCCCACGGAAGTGGGGATCTACAAAAGGTTATAAAAGGTGACAGTCACAAAAAGCGTGACAGTCACCTTTATTCCCCTCGAATGTTTTAATCGAGGGCGGGAATGACAAGGGGTAAATCATGGATAAACTTGCGATTTTCAGCGGTAACGCGAATCTTGAATTAGCCAATGATATCTGTAAAAATCTAAAAGTAAAATTACAAGATGCTTTTGTAGGTAGATTTAGTGAAGGGGAGATTCGCGTAAAGATCAATGAAAATGTGCGTGGTAAAGATGTTTTTATCGTTCAGCCAACCTGCCCTCCGTCAAATGATAATCTTATGGAATTATTGATTATGATTGATGCTATGCGTAGGGCAAGCGCTAATAGGATTACCGCGGTGATTCCGTATTTTGGTTATGCCCGCCAGGATAGGAAGGACCAGCCGCGCGTGCCGATTACTGCTAAATTAGTGGCTAATCTTTTAACTGTCGCCGGAACAAATCGAATCCTGACTATGGATTTACACGCCGGCCAGATTCAGGGGTTTTTTGATATTCCTGTAGACCATCTATTCTCAGTGGGGGTATTTGTAGATTATTTTTCTAAGATGAATATTAAAAATTTGGTTGCGGTTTCTCCCGATGTGGGGAGTATTAAGATGGCCAGGGCCTATGCAAAGAGGGTTTCTGCAGGGCTTGCCATAATTGATAAACGCCGGGTTTCACCTGAGAAGGCTGAAGCAATGCATATTATGGGCGAAGTAGAGGGTAAGAATGTAATTATAGTTGATGATATGATTGCTACAGGCAGCTCTTTGATTGAGGCTGTTGGCGCTTTGAAAAAAGCTAATGCAAAAACTATTTATGCTGCAATTGCTCATGGTATTTTATCAGGCCCGGCAATTGAGCGTATTGATCAATGTGATGGGCTGGAGAAGTTACTTATTTCCGATAGTATACCTTTGGCTGTCCAGAAGAGAAATGCCAAGATCCATGTGCTTTCAGTGTCCGGACTCCTGGCTGAAGCAATAAAAAGGATACACAACGAAGAATCAGTTAGCTGTTTATTTGACTAATGAATGGATTCCCGCTTTCGCGGGAATGACTAAAGATCAAAGAAAGGTAAAGAAATGGAAGAGATATTTTTGGAAGCAGAACTAAGAGAGCAAAAAGGAAGGGCTAAGGTAAAAGATTTAAGGGATAGCGGTTATTTGCCTGCGATAGTTTATTCCCACGGGAAGGATGCTTTGTCTTTACAGATTTCCAGGAGTGCGCTTTTAAAATTGGTGCATCAATATCATTTAGAGACAAGTATTATTAATTTAAAGATTAGAAATGATAAGAAGTCAGGAGGACGCCCTTGTTTGATTAAAGATATTCAATATGACCCGGTAAAAGAGGATATTATTCATGTGGATTTTAATGAGATATCCCTGACTGAAACAATTAAGGTCAATATTCCTATTGAAACCCGCGGCGAAGCTGTCGGGGTTAAGCAAGAGGGTGGATCTTTGGAACATTTGCTTTGGGAGATTGAAGTAGAATGTTTGCCTACGAGTATCCCTAAAAATATAGAAGTAGATATTGCTGTTCTTAAAATGGGTGAAGCCATACATGTTAAAGATTTGGCTTTTCCTTCGGGAGTTAAGTCTTTACATGATCCGGCAGCGGTTGTTCTGCATATTATTGCTCCAATGAAAGAAGAGGCGCCGGCTGAAGCAGTTGAAGGTGAAGTTAAAGCGGAGCCTGAGGTAATCAAAGAGAAAAAAGAAGTTCCTGGTGAAGGCGCGCCAGCAGCTGAGGCTAAAGAGAAAGAGAAGAAGTGAAGTTAATTGTAGGGCTGGGTAATCCTGGTTTGACTTATGCAGGCTCCCGGCATAATATTGGTTTTGCGGTTTTGAAATCACTAGTTAGTTCTTTAAAAGTTGCATTTAAAAGAGATAATTCAGTTTCTTCTTTAGTCGGCCTGTCAAAGATAGGTAAGCAAGATCTGGTATTGGCCATGCCGCAAACTTTTATGAATCTAAGCGGCGTTGCAGTTAAATCCCTGCTTAAGAAATTCAAAGCTAAGCCTGAAGATCTCTTAGTGGTTTGTGATGATTTGGATTTGGATTTAGGTAGAATGAAAATCCGTCAACTTGGCTCAAGTGGCGGCCATCGAGGATTAGCTTCGATTATCGAGCACTTGGGAACACAGAATTTTAACCGCCTGCGTATTGGAATCGGCCGGCCAAAGAATTCTGTAGATGCTGCAGAATATGTGCTAACGGGCTTTTTGCGCAATGAAAAGATAATAGTCCAAGAAGTTAAAGATCAGGCTCTTGGCTGTTGTATGAGTTGGGTAGATAAGGGTATAGTTGAAACCATGAGTATATTTAATACAAGAGCACCCCGCGCTTAGCAGATTTGCGCGGGTGTTGTCTTGGTAGACAAGGAGTAAAAAAGATGAATAAGTACGAAGCGATGGTAATTGTTAGGCCTGATTTATCTGATGAAGATAAAAAAACGTTATTTAAACAGATTGATGAGGCAGTAGTTAAAAATGGCGGCCAGATCACTCAATCGGGAGTCTGGGCTGAGAAGCGTAAATTTTACTTCCCCATTAATAAATTCCTTGAAGGAATTTATTATTTAGCAGCTTTTACGGCGCCTTCCAAAGCAATTAAAGAGATCCGCAATATTTATAAGCTTAATGAAAATATTCTGAGAGTTTTGTTTACTCGAATGGATTAAAAAGCTTGGGGACGGTTCTCTTAAAAAAGAGAACCGTCCCCAAGATTCCGAAGGAGAATTTATTATGGCCAGCTATAACAAAGTATTATTGATGGGAAATCTTACCAAGGATCCTGAATTGCGTTATACCCCGCAAGGCACAGCTGTAGCTAATCTGCGCCTAGCAGTGAATCGTAAATACCGCACCAAAGATCAGGAGTTAAAAGAAGAGGTTTGTTTTATAACCGCGGTAGTTTGGAATAAACAGGCAGAAACATGCAATCAGTATCTGCATAAAGGAAGCAGTGTTTTTGTCGAGGGCAGGCTGCAGTCACGCACTTGGGAGGATAATGCCGGAGCCAAGCGGTCAGTCATCGAAGTCAGAGCAGAGCGTGTTCAATTTATGGGTGCTCCTGGCAAGCCTCAGGCGCCTGAGCAAGGCAGCCAAATGCATACAGAGGCGCAAGGGCAGGAGTCAACTAGTGAATCAACATGGTTAGCAGAAAGCGAGGATGAAACACATGAAGGTTAAACAAAGAGGTTTTGATAAAGATAAGAAAAAGTTATTGAAGAAAAAGAAGGACGCTTTGGGCCCGGTAAGAAAAAGATTTTGCCGGTTCTGCGCGGATAAATTGGGCAGTATCGATTATAAAGACATAAAAAGATTGGAAGTTTTTGTTACCGAAAAGGGTAAAATTAATTCCAGCCGTTTTTCCGGTAATTGCGCCAGGCATCAGAGAAGGATCAGGGAACTGATTAATAAGGCCAGATTTTTGTCCTTACTTCCTTATACCAGGTAAAATTAGCAGTTAAAATTAAAAATGGAAGTAATTTTAAATAAGGATGTAGCTAATATCGGCAAGGCCGGTTCAATAGTCAAGGTTAAAGAAGGTTTTGCCCGAAATTTTCTTTTTCCACAAAATTTAGCAAAACAAGCCACTTCAGGTAGCCTTAAAATATTGGAGCAGCAGAAACAAATTAAATCCGCACAATTTGCCAAGCTTAAAGAGGAGTCAATAGAATTAGAGAAACGTTTAAGTAGCCTTTCTTTAACCATTTCTGCTTTGACTCAAGGCCAAGAAAAACTATATGGCAGTATCAGCGCGCAGGATATATCCGAGGCATTAAAAAATGAAGGTTTTTCCATTGATAAAAGCAATATTGATTTGGTTGAACCGATAAAATCTTTAGGAATTTATGAAATTCGGGTAAAACTCCATCCCGAAGTAATTGCTAAACTCAAACTATGGGTAGTGAAAAAGTAAAATGAAAAATAAAGGGACCGTTTCTATTTTCCCCCTTTATCTCTTAGAAAAATAGAAACGGTCCCTTTATTCCATTTAATATGCCACAAGACATAATTTTAGATAAACTCCCACCGCAGAATCTGGAAGCTGAAATGGCTGTTATAGGCTCTATGCTTTTAGATGAAGAAGCAGTATCAATTGCCTCTGAAAAATTAGATGCCACCTGTTTTTATAAAGATACCCATAGGAAGATTTTCCAGGCAATAAGCGATCTTTACAATGCCAATAAGGCTGTAGACCTAATTACTCTTACGGATGCTTTAAAAAAAGATAATTCGCTTGATGCTATCGGCGGAGCAAGCTACCTGACATCTTTAGCCAATGCTGTTCCAACTGCCGCCAACATTAATCACTATACCAGCATAGTCCGCGAAAAATATATCTTAAGGACCTTAATTAATAATTCAACTAAGATTATTACCGTTTGCCATGAAAGCGAAGGCAATATTGCTGAGATTGTGGATACTGCTGAGAAGTTGATTTTTGAGGTCAGCGACCGGAAAAATCAAGGGACCTATCTACATCTAAAAGAAATTGTGAAGGATAGTATTGAAACAATTGATAAGCTTTATCAAAATAAAGCGCATGTTACCGGGATACCTACAGGTTATATAGATTTTGACCTAAAGACCGCGGGCTTGCAGCCGTCAGATTTAATTATTGTTGCCGGACGCCCTTCAATGGGTAAAAGTGCTTTTGCTTTAGGGATTGCCGAGTATGCCGGCGTAGTCGAGAAGATACCTACTGCGGTTTTTAGCTTAGAGATGTCCAAGGAGCAGCTTGTTCAGAGAATGCTTTGTTCACATGCGCGGGTTGATGCGCATAAAGTTAGGACTGGTTATCTTGCTACTAGTGATTGGCCTCGTCTGACTGCAGCTGCCGGAAAACTTTCTGAGGCTCCTATTTATATCGATGATACTCCGGCTATCTCTGTAATGGAGCTGCGTGCCCGTGCCCGGCGGTTAAAATCACATCATGGCATAAAGTTAATCATCTTGGATTATATGCAGTTAATGCGCGGCTCAAGTATGAATATGGAGAGCCGTCAGCAGGAGATCTCTGAAATTTCACGATCTTTGAAAGCTTTAGCCAGGGAATTAAGTGTTCCGGTTATTGCTATCAGCCAGCTATCGCGCGCCGTTGAATCTCGCAACGACCATCGTCCGCAACTTTCGGATTTAAGGGAGTCTGGGGCCATCGAGCAGGATGCCGATGTAGTGGTATTAATTTTAAGAGAGGAATATTATACTCCTTCTCCTGAAAATCAAGGTATAGCAGAGGCAATTATTGCTAAACAGCGTAACGGCCCGGTGGGGTCTTTAAAGCTAGCCTTTATTAAAGAGTTTACCAGGTTTGACAATTTGTCCAAAATTGAATAATAGAATAATGGGACCGTTTCTATTTTTCAATTTTAAAAAACCGGTGAAAATAGAAACGGTCCCATTATTCCACAAGTTAGACAATAACTATTTGATTTAAAAGGCCTATTTCTATATAATAATTAAATGCGTAAACTAACTTCCGTACTCCTGATCGTTTTCCTTACTCTAGCTGCGTTTTCAATAATTTTTGCCGAAGAAAATCCACAGAATCAAACGGAAACAAAGACAACCGCGCCTGTCGTTGCTACCGATTCTGCTGCTATAACCACAAAAAATGTTACCGCTATAGAAGTTGTTGGTAATAAAGCTATCAGCACCAATGTTATTATTTCTAAAATGAAGACGCGCATTGGGAGTGCTTATCAGGAGAATATCGTCAGTGATGATTTAAAGAGGCTTTATCTGCTGGGTTTTTTTAGCGATATTAAAATCGATACGCAGGATTATAAGGATGGCCTAAAGGTTATCATCAATGTTGTGGAAAGGCCGATTATTGAAAATATCAGTTTTTCGGGAATTAATCTTATTACCATGAAGGATGATAAATTAAAGCAGCAGTTAAAGAGCAAGGAAACACAATATTTGGATTATCCTTCTTTAGCTGAGGATGTGCGTATATTAAAAAAGATGTATGAAAAAATGGGTTATAGCCAGGCAGATATAACTTATAAAGTTGATGTGGATGCCCAGAAGAATAAAGCCAAGATACTATTTACTGTAGTTGAGGGTAAGAAGGTACGCATCAAGGATATTATAATTGATGGGAATAAAAATTTTTCAAGCGCTCGTATCCTAAAACTGCTAAAAACTAAACGCGCATGGTTTTTTAATGCCGGAGTTTTAAAAGATGAGGTACTTACAGAAGACATTGCACGCATTAAGTCTTTTTATCAGCGCGAAGGCTTTACTGATGTGGCAGTAAGTTATGAAGTAAAGCCCGATGTTAAAAAACCGTATTTACTTTTTATTATGATTAAGATTGATGAAGGTAAAAAATATCTTGTAGGGTCGGTTATAATAAAAGGCAATAAGGATATTACCGAAAAAGAAATCTTAAGCCATTTAACCGATTGTGTTTCTGGAAAAGTTTTTAGTCAGGAAGCAATGAAAAAAGATATTACCAGTATTCAGGGGATATATTTTGACCGAGGATATATCTCTGCGCAGGTTCAGGAATCCACAATTGTCAATACAGACACCGGACGAGTGGATATAACTTATACAATTGTCGAAAACCAAATTGTTTATGTCGATAAAATTAAAATACGTGGCAATATTAAAACCAAGGATTTGGTTATCCGCAGAGAGATGAGAATTCATCCCGGGGAAAGATTCGATGGAGAAAAGCTTAGGCGTAGTAAAGAGAGGCTTACCAATTTAGGATTTTTTGACGAGGTCAGTTATGATACTGAAGAGACTCAAAATCTGGATAAGAAGAATCTGGTGGTAGATGTAAAAGAAACCAAGACCGGAAGTTTTAGTTTTGGCGGTGGTTATAGCACGGTTGACCAGTTTATAGGTTTTATAGAAGTTGAGCAGAAGAATTTTGATTGGAGAAACTGGCCTTATTTTACCGGTGCAGGCCAAAATTTAAAGGCGCGGGCATCTATCGGTAATTTAAGCAATGGTTTTGAATTAAGCTTTACCGAGCCATGGATGTTTGACTATCCGGTTTCTTTTGGTTTTGATTTATACCGGCGCACGCATGACCGGGATACCGATACAGGATATGGTTATGATGAGACGGTTACTGGCGGGGATTTACGTTTAGGCAAGGAGATATCAGAATATTTAAGAGGGGATCTTATGTATCGCATGGATCAGATAAATATTAAAAATCCTTCAAGCGACGCCTCAAACGATCTACTGGCTGAGGTAGGAAAAAATAATATTAGTGTTATTTCTCCGAGTTTAACTTATGATTCAAGGGATAATGTTTTTGATACCAGAAAAGGTAACTTTCTTACTGCTTCTTTTGATTTTGCCGGTGGAGCGCTGAGTGGGGATAAAAACTATACGAAATTCTTTACCAGGGCATCACATTATTTTCCTATGCCTCGTGGGGCGGTACTTGAAATAAGGGGCAGGCTTGGTTTGGCAGATCCTTATGGGAGCACAGAAAAAATACCTATATATGAAAGGTTCTTTGCCGGCGGCGCTTATACCATTAGAGGTTATGAAGAAAGAAAAGTTGGGCCTGTTGACCCTTTATCTAAAGACCCATTGGGTGGCGCATCGATGGCAGTTGGTAATATTGAATATACTTATCCCTTGTTTAGTTTTTTAAAGGTTGCCGCATTTTACGATGTAGGTAATGTTTGGGAGAAGGCAGGTGATATTTTCTCTAATAAGAATGCCAATGGGGTAGCTAATTCTGGAGGATTAAAATCTGGTATCGGTTTGGGTTTACGTATTAAAACCCCGATTGGCCCGATAATGCTGGATTATGGTATTCCTATGGATAAAGAATCTGGAGAAAGTTCTAAGAAGAGCGGCGGACGGTTTCACTTCAGCGCCAGCCACGGATTTTAATAAAATTAAAAAACATGGGGACGGTTCTGTGATTTCTAGAATCGTCACCTGGATTCTCAAAAACAGGAGGAAAGATGAGAAAGGCAACAGTAGTTTTGTTAGGAGCAGTTTTTAGCTTAGTTTTATTGATTGGAAGCGCTCAGGCAGCGGATAAATTCGGTTACATTGATTTAAGCCGCGCTTTTAGCGAATATAATAAAACCAAAGGTTATGATAAAACTTTAACCGATAAAGAAAAAGTTTATACCGATGAACGTGATAAAAAAGTCGCCGATCTCAAAGCCGCTCAAGATAAATTAAATTTACTTAATGACAAACAAAGAGAAGCAAAGAATGCCGATCTTCAGGCAAAGGTAAAATCTTTTCAGGATTCTGACCGTCAGAAACAGGCTGACTTACGTAAAGAGCAGGAAGAAAGAATGAAAGAGATTCTTAAGGATATCGAAGTCGCAGTTAAGAAATATGCCGAAAAAGAAGGATATACCCTTGTTTTTAATGACCGGGTTTTGGTTTATCAAACCAAAAGTATGGATATTACAAATCAAATTATCGCGATTCTAAATAGTCCCAGTAAATAAGAGTTTTTATGTACTTCTTAGGTGTTTATTAAATGCAAAAGACACTTAGTGAAATAGCTAAGTTTATTGGTGGCCAGGTTATCGGCAATGGCGATATTCTGATTACCGGGGCTTCGGGAATTAAAGAGGCAGTTGAAGGTGATATTACCTTTTTAGCCAATCCTAAATACAGCTCGCTTATGGATAAAACATTAGCTAGCGCGATTGTTACTTCAGCCGATGCTCGAGAAACCAGTAAACCGGTAATTGTAATTGATAATCCTTCCCTGGCCTTTGCAAAGATTATTTCTATGTTTATGCCTGATGAGGTAGGCCATCCCAAGCGCATAGACCCTACGGTAATGATGGGGAAAAATGTAACTTTAGGGGCCAATGTGGCTATTGGGCCTTATACAGTTATCGAAGATGATGTAACCATAGGGGATAATGCTATAATTTATGCTTCCTGTTATATCGGCCACCATACAAAAATAGGGGTTAAAACCCTGATTTACCCCCATGTTTCAATACGTGAACGTGTTGATATTGGAGCTGGAGTAATTATTCATTCGGGAACGGTTATAGGTTCCGATGGTTTTGGATTCGCTACGATTAAAGGGATACACCACAAGATTCCTCAGGTGGGGACAGTTGAAATCGGCGATGATGTTGAGATTGGCGCTAATGTTACTATTGACCGGGCACGTTTTGACAGGACGATCATCGGGCGCGGAACTAAAATTGATAATTTAGTGCAGATTGCTCATAATGTAGTTATTGGTGAAAATTCTCTGATTGTAGCTCAAGTTGGAATATCAGGCAGCACGATTATCGGTAATAGTGTAATTTTAGGCGGCCAAGCCGGATTAGTCGGCCATATTACTGTTGGCGATAATGCTATTGTAACTGCGCAAACCGGAGTGGCTAAATCTGTACCCGCCAATACAATGGTTTCGGGATATCCTGCCCGTCCGTTTATGACTACTCAGAGAGCAAATGCCAGCCTTCAGAATTTGCCTAAGCTATTTGATTTGGTCAAAGAGTTAAAGAAAAAGATTGAAGAGCTTGAGGCTCGAATTAAATAAATGGAAAAACAGAAAACAATTAACAGAGAGATCCACCTTAAAGGTAAAGGTATCCATACCGGCCATAATGTCAATGTAATTCTTAAGCCGGCGCAAGTAGATAGCGGGGTAACTTTTATCCGCACGGATATTGCAGGTTCCCCGAGGATAAAAGCCAATGTTGAGTCCCTGCTTATACAAAAATCAAGCCGCCGTTCTTCTATCGGAAATAACCAGGCAGAGGTGCAGACCATTGAGCATCTTATGGCTGCGTTATTTAGTTTGGGAATAGATAATATTGATGTTGAGATAGATAATAATGAACTTCCCGGTTTAGACGGAAGTTCGATTAGTTTTGTAGAGGCACTTGTCGATGGTGGCCTAAAGGAACAGGATAAAGAAAAATATATTTATAGAGTTTGCCAGCCAATAACTATCCAAGAGGGCGCAAGCTCCATTACAATTATGCCGTCTTGCGAGTTTAAAGTTTCTTATACTTTAAACTATGACCATCCAATGTTATCGTCGCAATTTTTAGAGATACTCATTAATGCAGAATCTTTTAAAACCGAGATTGCCCCAGCGCGCACTTTTTGCCTTGAAAGCGAGGCAAAAGATTTACAGAGTCAAGGTTTAGGCATGGGCGCTAACTACGAAAATACTCTGGTTGTAGGAGATGAAGGCGTAATTAAAAATAAACTCAGATTTAAGGATGAGTTTGTAAGGCATAAGATTCTGGATTTAATCGGAGATCTTTATCTGGCAGGTTGTCCAATCCGCGGCCATGTGATTGCATTAAGAAGTGGCCATTCTTTAAATTTAAAGATCGCCCAAAAGATTTACCAACAGAGAACAACTTCACAAGGAGCTAGTAATATGAAAGAGGCTTTAGATATTAATGAAATCATGAAAATCCTGCCGCATCGCCAGCCGTTTCTATTTGTTGACCGGGTTACCCATTTGGAAAAAGGAAAGAGGGCAGTTGGTTTTAAAAATGTAACGATGAATGATGATTTTTTTAGAGGGCATTTTCCAGGGAGGCCGATTATGCCGGGAGTACTTATTTTAGAGGCGATGGCCCAGGTCGGTGGAGTAATGATGCTAGCCAGCGAAGAGAATAGAGGGAAATTAGCGTTTTTTATGGCGATAGATAATGCTAAATTTAGAAAAACAGTTATTCCCGGTGACAGGTTAGTTTTTGAGGTAGAAGCCGGGAAGATGCGTTCAAAGATCGGTACTGTGCATGGCAAGGCTTTGGTAGATGGCAAGGTTGTTGCAGAAGCAGATTTGATGTTTGCGCTGGTAGATAATTAATTATGAAAATACATCCTTCGGCAATAATTTCTTCGAAAGCAAAATTAGATTCGGGAGTAGCTGTTGGCCCTTATAGTATAATTAGCGACAATGTAACTATTGGCGCGGATACTTTGATTGGGCCGCATTGCGTAATCGAAGGTAATACTACTATTGGCAAATCTTGTGAAATATTTACTGGAGCGGTAGTGGGCAGCAGGCCTCAGGATCTCAAATTTAAAGGTGAAAAAGTTTTTTTAGAGATAGGTAATAATAATATTATCCGCGAGTACTGCACGCTCAATCCGGGAACCAAAGAAGGCGCAAAGACGGTTATCGGAGATAATAATTTGCTCATGGCTTATTCTCACGTTGCCCATGATTGTAATGTTGGTAATTGGTGTGTTTTGGCCAATAACAGTACTCTGGCTGGCCATGTTACCATTGAAGATAGGGCGGTAATCGGCGGGATAGTAGCAATACATCAATTTGTGCGTATTGGCATGCTTTCAATTATTGGCGGTTGTTCCAAGGTGGTTCAGGATATTCCCCCTTTTTCTACCTGTGATGGACATCCTGCGCGTGTGTATGGTCTAAATCTTGTTGGCTTAAGGCGCAAAGGCATCTCTAATAAATCCATTAAACAGCTTGATCAGGCATTCAGAGTAATATTTAATTCCGGGTTGTCCGTGAAACATGCCATTGAAAAAGTAGAAAAAGAGTTAGAGAAAAGTGAAGAGATATCTTATCTGATTAATTTTGCCAAAAGCTCTGAGCGTGGCCTGGCCCGTTCCTGCCGTTAAATAGGAAAACTTAGGGACGGTTATCAAAGAGAACCGTCCCTAAGATTAAATATGATAAAAATCGGTTTAATCGCCGGAAATAGAAAATTCCCCCTACTTTTTGCAGAGGCTGCCAAGAAAAAAGGCTGCTCAATTGTCGCTATCGCGATTAAAGGCGATACCTCGCCAAAACTAAAAAAATTTGTTGATAAGATATATTGGATTGGGCTCTCTGACTTTCAGAAAATGTTTGATATACTTAAAAATGAAGCCGTAGAAGGCGTGGTTATGGCCGGCCAAATCAGCCCACGCAGATTATTTAGTAAAGAAATTAATAGAAGTCTGGAATTAAAGCAGATATTGGCTAGCCTTAAGGACAAGAAGACGGATACGTTGTTTGGAGCTGTGGCGCAAAAATTAGAAGCAGCCGGACTTACGCTTTTGGATTCTACTACTTTTATAGAAGAATACCTTCCTAAAAAAGGTACTCTTACTAAACTTAATCCAGATCTTGATACCTGGGAGGATATTTATTTTGGTTTGAGTTTGGCTAAGGCAATTGCTAGTTTGGATATTGGCCAGACGGTTGCGGTAAAAAGTAAGGCAATAGTTGCGGTTGAGGCTTTTGAAGGAACAGATAATTTAATCCGACGTTCAAGTAAAATAGGACGCGGTAAAATTGTAATCGTTAAAGTAAGTAAACCTAAGCAGGATATGCGTTTTGATATTCCTGTTATAGGGTTAAATACCGTAAAGAATTTAATTAAGGCAAAAGTCAAATGCCTTGCTTTTGAGGCAGGAAAAACACTTTTTCTCGACAAAGAAGAAAGTATCAGGCTTGCGGATAAAAAAGGTATTTCTATTGTCGCAGTGTAAAAAATCTTGACAGTGGTTGTTTATAGTGTGAAAATATAATTGAAGGCAGTCATTTTTCTTGATCATATAGAAAATAAAAATGACTGCCCCCAATAAAGGCAATAAAAGGAGGGAATATGGCACGGACAGCTGGAACAAAACCAACGGAGTTTAAGTTATATGCACCTGTAGCTAAGAAGGTTGTGCTCGCCGGTAGTTTTAATAAATGGAATACCAAGAAATTACTTGCCAAGAAGGATAGCAAGGGTAATTGGGTAGCGAAAGTAGCCCTTAAGCCCGGCAAGCACGAATATAAATTTGTCGTTGATGAAACATGGACAAATGATCCTCGTTGTAACTCTTGTGTTTCTAACTCGTTTGGGTCGCATAACTGCGTAGTTGAAGTTAAATAATTTAGCATTTCCTTTTATACTTTTCCAAATCATGTCATCCTGACCCTGAACTTGAGCGAGGCGAAAGGGAAGGGGAAGGATCTCGTTTCTAGATTCTTCGTCCGACACTTAAACCAATGGCGGACTCCTCAGAATGACTCAAGGCGCTCACTTGTTAAGAGAGCGCCTTAAAAATTTATTCTTAAAATGAAATATATCTATGGACCAATAAAATCGCGTAGGTTGGGGCTCTCACTGGGGTTAAGTTTGAGTCCCAATAAGATATGCGATCTCGATTGTATTTATTGCCAATGGGGCTCTGTTGGCAAGACAGTTTTTGAGAGGAAGGAATATGCTTCGGCTGATGATATTATCCTTGAATTAAAATCCTGGATTAAGAATAATCCAGACCAATTTAAAAACTTAAAATTTGTTACCCTTTCCGGGCTGGGGGAACCGACGCTAAATACATGTATCGGAGAGTTGATTGATCAGGCCAAGGCGATTACCGGCGCTAGTATTGCCGTAATTACCAATTCTACGCTTTTAGGTGATCCTTTAGTGCGTAAAGGGCTTTTAAAAGCGGATTTAATTGTTCCTTCTTTAGATGCAGTTGACGCTCAAATTTTTAAGCAGATTGATCGTCCTGATGAGGGTGTAAAATTAGATGAGATTATCGATGGCCTGGTTGCTTTAAGAAAAGAATTTAGCGGGGAAGTCTGGCTGGAGATAATGCTTGTAAAAGGAGTCAACGATGATTTTGGCCATATTAAGGAATTAAAAAAGATAATCCAGCGTATAAATCCGGATAAAATACAGCTTAACTCTCCGATGCGCTCAACCGCTGAGAAAGATGTGCTTGCCGTCGAGAGAAATAAACTTGAGAAGATAAAAGAAATTTTTGGGGATAAAGCGGAGATTGTATAACGCGCCTATTGCCTAATGGATAAGGCACCAGTCTTCGGAACTGGTTATTGGTGGTTCGAGCCCACCTAGGCGCATTTTAGCTAAGTACTGTCAGTCGAACCAGAAGGGGTGCGGAAAAAATTCCCTGCGCATTCGGGGTAACAGCGACCCGTCAATTTTTTGTGGTGGGGGAGCGCCATAGGGGCAGAGCCCCCCCCTTTTTTTTGGGGAGCGGTAACGACTACTGGTTCGATTCCAGCCAGGCGTAATAAATTTCTTGTAGCTATAAAGGGCTTGACAAGGTACTAGAGATATATATAATATCAAATTTAATAATACTTATTGAAAAGGGTTAAAGGATGATCAAAGTAAATAATCTTTCAATGAGTTATGGCCCTATCCGTGCTTTGCAGGATATTTCTTTTGAGGTAAAAGAACACGAGATTGTGGGTTTGCTTGGGCCAAATGGCGCAGGAAAAACTACCTTGATGCGCGTCCTCACCACCTTTTTTTACCCCACCTCTGGCAGCGCCAAAATTAACGGAATTGATATTACCGAAGATCCTCTTAGTGTGCGAAAGATTATCGGTTATCTTCCTGAAACTCCTCCTCTTTATATGGATATGCGCGTGGATGAATTCATCAATTTTGTGGGTTTAAGCCGCGGATTATCTGGAAGAGAATTAAAAGAAAGAATTGGCTGGGTTGTGGAAGCAGTCAAGATCGGGGATGTCTGGAAACATATGGTTAGTGAGCTCTCTTTAGGTTTTAGGCAAAGGGTGGGGCTTGCTCAGGCGTTAATTCATGACCCTAAAGTAGTTATACTTGATGAGCCTACTAGCGGGCTTGATCCGATGCAGATAGTTAGCATGCGTAAGCTTATTAAGGATTTAGCTAGCGAAAAAACAATTATATTCTCCACACACATTTTACAGGAAGTTTCAAGTGTCGCCGAGCGCTTGGTAATTATAGACCACGGTAAAATAATCGCCAACAGCCTGATTGCGGAATTAAAGAAAGAAAAAACAGGAGTATCTTTTTTATTTGTTTCGTTTAAGGCTTCAAAGGAAGATGCGCAAAGAGCCCTTGGGGCGATTAACGCGTTAAAGGAAGTTAATTATATAGGTAATATAGATTTAAGCCCGAGATTTTTGTGTTTAACTCATTCTATTGATAAAGCGTTAATAGCGATTAACGCGCTTATTAAAGAGAAGGGCTGGTTACTTCGTGAATTATCATTCAAAGAGCCTTCTTTAGAAGAAGTTTTCTTGGGGCTTTTTAAGAGGGCAGGGTAATGAATTTAAAAAATATTATTACGGTTTTAAAGCGTGAGCTCGGAGGGTATTTTAATTCCGCCGTAGCCTATGTTTATTTAATCGCTTTTATTGCGATTAACAACGCTTTGTTTATGACCCAGTTCTTTTTAGTCGGCCGCGCGGATATGGATTCATTTTTCGTTCTCTTGCCGTATGTCTTGCTAATATTTATTCCTGCTATTACGATGCGCCTGTGGGCTGAGGACAGGAAGGAGAATACTTTTGAGCTCTTGTTGACTTTTCCGATGAAACCCGTGGAACTTGTTTTAGGCAAATTCTTAGCCAGCCTTACCTTTTATATTATATCACTCGTTAGCACCTTTGGCCTTCCCCTGATTTTATTTATTTCTGGTTCACCCGATGTCGGCACGATTATCTCCGGTTACCTGGGCGTTTTAATGTTGGGGGCGCTGTTTATGTCTATGGGAATATTTATTTCCGGGTTAACTAAGGAGCAGGTCATAGCTTTTGTAATAACATCTTTGTCGTGTTTCCTTATTTTATTATTAGGAATGGATTTTTTAGCTTCTTTTTTTGACGGATGGCTACCTGGGTTAGGGAGTTTCATGAAGAATTACGTCGGCGCAATAGGGCACCTGGCGAGTTTTAGCCGGGGCGTAATTGACGTTAAAGACTTTTTATATTTTGTCACCGCTACCTTTGTTTTTCTTTTACTTAATGGATTTTATTTTGAAGGCCGCCTGCGGCCGAAAGCGAACATTGTTTTTGGTTCAGTAGTGGCAATTTGCCTGGCCGGCTTAATTTTGTTTAACTGGCTGGTGCATGATTTGCCTTTGGGGAGGTTTGATATTACGGAAAATAAGATTTACACTGTTTCCGGCGCTTCCAAAAAGATTTTGGCTGGTCTTAAAGCGCCTGTGCAGGTAAACTTTTATATCACTCCTGCGGATAAGATGCCTACAGCTATTAAAACCCTGGAACAGGAGATTGTGGGTAAACTTGATGAATTGCGCATAGCCTCTAAAAATAAGCTTAATTTTAAGGTTTTTTATATAGAGGCAGCTAAACTTTTAGAGGCTCAGCAGCAAAACGCCCAGGGCAGGGCAACTCCGTCAAATTCTCTTGAGCAAACCCTCCAGGAAAAAGGTATAGTGCCTTTTCAGGTTGAGAGCATAGACAAGGATGCGCTCGGGGTGCGGCTTGTTTACTCAGCCATTACCATAAGCTACCTGGATAAAAATGAAGAGGTTATTCAGAGCGTGCTTCCGCAGAATATTCCGGATTTGGAATATTTGCTTCTTTCAAGAATTGTAAAGTTGACTACGGAAAAGAAACCAAAGATTGCACTATTCTCTCCGATACAGGGCGCTCAATTGAGCCCTGAAATAATCAAGGCCCTTGTTTCAATGGGTAAGCCGGTTCCCTCATCTCAGTATATAGATGTATTCCAATCTTTAGAGTCCTTAATAAAAAATAACGGCTATGAGTATGAGCGTATAAGCCTAAGCAAGGAAAGCCCTATACCGGAGGGGGTGGGTACGCTTTTGATCCTTGACCCGGAGAGCTTGAATGATAGGCAGCTTTATGAAATAAATAAATTCCTGTATCAGGGAGGTTCAGTTTTGATCGCGGCGGAAGGTTATGATTATTCTTTTCAGATGGTCGCCGGGAAAGGCCTGGATATCTTTCCCAGGAAACTGGATTTAAGTATAAATAGGCTTATCCAGCAATGGGGCGTAAGCATAAATGACCTTATGCTTATGGATGAAGATTGCCAGATTATCAATATCTCTAGTAATCAAAATATGGGGCCGTTTACCGTAACCACGCCTATTAAAATACCAAACCAGATACTTGTGCGTCAGCAGTTATTCAATAATAAGGCCGCGGTAATGAACCGTTTAAGCGCTTTATTTTATCTTTGGGGTTCATCGCTTAACATATCCGATGAAGCAATAAAATCCGCCAATCTTAAGAAAACGTTACTGTTTACTTCCAGCCCCAGAAGTTGGTTGGTTCCTTATGAAAACGGAATGATTAAGGGCGAGTCCTTTGAGTTTCCTAAAACCGGTTCACCGGGAAAATTTCCTTTAGGTGTAATATTACAAGGGCAGTTTAGCGATACTTTTAATGGTGCGACAATTGCCGATTCTACGCAAGCAGGGGGGGTGGTGCAAAAAGCCGAGCTTTTAGTAAATCCGAAGCCCGGCAAACTTGTGATTATAGGTTGCTCGAAGATGTTTAGCGATCAGGTTATCGGTAGCGGTTCCGGAAACCTGGGACTCTTTGCGAATATTGTGGATAGCTTTTCAATAAGTGATGATCTTATACAGATACGTTCTAAATCTGTCTTTGACCGTAGCATCAAGAAGCTTACTGATTCTCAGAAGGTTCTTTACAGGTTTATCGCTGTAGCCGCTATTCCTATTATCTGGGTGATTTACGCTTATATAAGGCTGCTTTTACGCAGGAAAGAGAAGCAGTTTTACCTGGCAGCGAGATCGCAATAAAGATGAAATTTAAAAAACTACTTATAATAATAGGCGTTTTTTCTTTTTTGCTGGCACTTGTGATTATAAAAAGTTTCTGCCACAAAATTCAATCTGTCAAGGCCAGCCGGGAAGAGCCGTCAATTGCTTTAGTGAATAGTAATATGAATGTTTCTGTTTCTAAGATAATAATTTATAATGGCAGCGACGAAAAGAATAAGGTTATTATCTCCAAGAATAATGAGGGGCAATGGGTTTTGGAGAGCCGGTTTGGCCTAAGAGCCAGGAAAGAAGCGGTGGATAATTTCTTAGGCAACCTGAATAATACAAAAGGAGAAGTGCGAGCTGAATCAAAGGATGTATTCAACGATTTTCAGATTCAGGATAATGAGTCAGCCCATTTAATTCTAGCGGGAGCCGATGGCAAGCCCCTGACGCATCTGGTTATAAGTTTTAAAAAGCCAGATGGGAACCAGAATTTTATACGGGAGTTTAACTCGGAGAAGATTTTGTTAACTAACCGGAATATTTTAAACAGCATGGGCTTTTTTGGTAAGGCAGCCAAATGTGACGAAAATAATTTTGCCAATTATAAAATATTTAATTTTGACGTAAATTCCGTAAATAAGATTGAATTTACGGATTCCAGAAAGCATTCCTTGGTTTTAACAAAAACGGAAGCAACTGACAAAAATCCTTCTGCTTATTGGAATTCTGTGCCGGTTAATCCAAAATCGCTTCTTGATTCGGCTAAGGTGGAGAAGTATTTGCAAAGTATAGCTGCCTTTTACTCTCAGGACATACTGGATCCTGCGCTTAGCGTCTATGGCTTTGAGAAACCCTACGCGGTGTTAAAGCTCAGGCTGATTAAAGGAGGTAAGACAGAAGAAATCAGGCTTGAAGTTGGTAACTACCTAAAAGAAAAGCATTGTTATTATGTTAAGATTATGCCCCAAAATCAGGTATTTATTGTTTCGGATTCCCTCGTTAATTCGCTTAATCACGACAAATCATATTTCTCTGCAAAAGCAGATAAAGCCAAAAAGAAGTAAATATTTATCGGCTACTCTTTAGTATGATCGTAGAAAAATACCGCTGGAGTAACAGCGATCCGCCGTAGGCGGAGAGCGCCATAGGGGCAGAGCCCTTTGGGGAGGAGTGGTAACGACGACTGGTTCGATCCAGCCAGGCGCATTTATTTTATATGTTTTATTTTAATTTGTTGTATAATATTAACTCAAGCCATAAAAATCCAGGTATCTTTTAATGTTTTTATAGGAGGTATTACGATGAAAAGGTATTTTTATTTATTTGTTATTTTGATATCTATATTTGTTATTTGTGGCTGTCAGAGTAATAAAACTAGAGTAGCCGAGGGAGCCGGTATCGGAGGCACCGTTGGAGCAATCGCAGGAGGGATTCTTGGTTATCAGAGCGGTCATCCCTTGCAAGGTGCTGCCATAGGCGGCGCAGTAGGCGCAGGAACAGGGGCAATAGTCGGTGCGCAGATTAATAAACCGACTACAAACACTCAAAATCCTACAGCTTCTACGCAAATTACCATGCAGCAGATAGTTGACTGGACTAAGCAAGGCATATCAAGCGATGAAATTATAGCTAAAATCAAAGCCGTAAATCCTAAATATTCTTTAACCGTAGATGACATAGATTACCTAAAGAAACAAGGCGTCAGCCAGCGAGTTATCGAAACAATGCAGGCATATAAGTAAATTCCGGGCCATTAGCTCTCCGCCACTGAAGCGTTGGCGGATTCGTTAATGGGCGGTAAAGACCTAAATTTTAGGGCCATTAGCTCAATTGGCAGAGCAGGACACTCTTAATGTCAAGGTCGTAGGTTCGACTCCTACATGGCCCATTTTATCCTACCTAAAAACCCGATGAAGAACTACGAAGTATTAGAACATACTGCGGATATCGGAATCAGGGTTAAAGCTTCGTCTCTGGATAATTTATTCAGAAGCGCAGGGCTTGCTATAACTGATATTTCCATAGAGAAACAAAAAACTTTACTCCCAGAAAAACATAAAATCGTAATCACACAAAAGGCAGATAACATCGCCAAGATCGAAGAGCATAAGGTTAATGGTATTGAGAAAAAACTTTGTGTACATCGTAAAGGTGCCACTTGCGCTTTCGGGTTGCATGATCCGGTTATACCGCAAAGGTAAAGGTATAGGGAGATCGGTCAACCTGTGATTATTTCGAAAGATATGAGGAGGAGTTCATATTTGCTGGTTGGTGGTACGCAGAGAGCGATGGAGGGAACTTTTGGCAGTACTTATCATGGCGCAGGGAGGCTAAAATCACGCACTGCCTCAGCTAGTTCTACTAGTGCAGATATATTATTGAAAGAATTAAGGTTCAAGGGTATAATAATTAAGGCCTCCGGATGAAAAACTGTCATAGAAGAAGCGCCGTCGGCTTATAAATATGTGAATGAGGTAGTGGATGTGGTGTATAACGCGGGAATCGGAAAGCGTGTCTGCCGGATGCGGCCGCTTGGCGTTGTGAAGGGATGGTTAAACGTTATGGTTAAGGAAATATGGTAAAGAGAATAAAAATAACTAAATCTTTTCCTATTGTCGGTATTGGAGCTTCTGCTGGAGGGCTGGAAGCATTTCAGGAATTGCTCAAAAATCTTTCAGCTAAACCGCAGATGGCATTTGTATTTATAATGCATTTAGCACCGGAACATAAAAGCATGCTGACAGAATTATTGGCCAGATTAACAAAAATACCGGTAAAAGAAATAAAAAATGGCATGTTCATTGAAATAAACCATCTTTATGTGATACCTCCAAATGCCAATATTTCTATATCAGGTGGAAAACTGATGCTTAGTAGAAGAGCGGATAGAGATTTTAAGCATATGCCTATAGATTATTTTTTCCGTTCGTTGGCTGAAGACAAAGGGAATAAGAGTATTGGAGTTATTCTGTCAGGAACAGCAACAGACGGTACGTTGGGATCTGAAGCTATAAAGTCCGCAGAAGGTATTGTTCTTGCTCAGGATGAAAAATCTGCAAAGTACTTCGATATGCCCAGAAGCGCCATTAATGCCAAGTGTGTGGATTTTATTTCTTCGCCTAAGAAAATTGCCGCTGAACTGGAGCGCATGGCAAGGCATCCTTATCTGTCGCATACCTGGCCTGTAAAAACAGAAGAATCACTTATAATAAAAGACGAAGGTTTGGATAGTGTTTTTAATCTATTACACTTAGTCAAAGGTTTGGATTTTACTTATTATAAAGCTCCTACCATTAGCAGGCGTGTATCGCGGCGGATGATTTTAGTAAGAATAGAAAAACTTAAAGAATATATAAAATTTTTGCGTAAGCATAAAGATGAAGTAGAAAAGCTTTATGAAGACTTATTGATAAATGTTAGCAGTTTTTTCCGAGATCCGAAAGCTTTCCATACATTGGAAAAATTGGTGATACCTGCAATTATTAAAAATAAGACAAAAGATCAGAGTATCAGGGTATGGGTTCCAGGATGTTCCACAGGTGAAGAAGCTTATTCTATTGCTATGTGCTTTATTGAGGCGATGGGTGATAGAATTAACAGGTTTCCCATACGGATTTTTGCTACTGATGTGAACGAAAGCGGTATTAATAAGGCTAGATGTGGCATTTACGGAAAGAGCATAGAAAATAATGTTACGCCCCAACGGTTAAAAAAGTTTTTTATAAAAACAGGTAATTTTTATAAAGTTTCAAAACAGTTAAGAGAGGTGTGCATTTTTTCCAAGCAGAATGTGTTTAGTGACCCGCCTTTTTCCAATTTAGACTTGATAAGTTGCCGTAACCTGCTTATATATTTTCAACCGTTTTTACAGAAAAAGGTGTTTTATAATTTTCATTACGGCTTAAGGCCGGGCGGGTTTCTCTTTTTGGGAAATTCAGAATCCGCAGGCGGTTATGCGAATCTCTTTAAAATATTGGACAGGAAACAGAGAATTTTTGTAAAAAAATACCTGTTAGCAAGCCCTGAGCCTGAATTAGATCGTAGTTATCATCCGTCAGATAAATTAGGAATTAAATTAAAACCAGATATTAAGAAGAGTAAGAAAATTGATATTGAAAATATTGTAGAGCAAGTTGTGCTTAGGGAATACGTCCCTTGCGGAGCGTTGATAGATAATGATATGGAAGTTATATCATTTCGTGGGCACACCGGACGTTATCTTGAGTCAGCTGCAGGCAAACCAAGTCTTAATATATTCAAATTGGCACGGGAGGGGTTATTTTTTCCTCTGCACTCGGCGATACAGGAAGCTAAGAAAACAAAACATACAGTTAAAAGAGAGGCGCAGGAAGTCAGGTTGGGAAGCCGTAAGGCAAGGGTTAATATTACTGTTGTTCCGGTGAAATTGGAAGCCTTGAAAGAAAAGTTATTTTTGGTGCTCTTTGATGAGATTGGTAGGCCAATTGGAGGAAAGAGTTTGGTAAAAGTGAACAAGGATTTATCTTTAAAGTCAAAATCCATTAAAAGCGATAGATATATCAACGGCCTCCAAAAAGAACTTGCTGAAACAAAAGAATATCTCCAGACAATCATCGAGGAGCAAGAGAGCGCCAATGAAGAAGTCAAAACAGCCAATGAGGAGATATTATCAAGTAATGAAGAATTGCAGAGTACTAATGAAGAGTTAGAGACTGCCAAAGAAGAGCTGCAATCTTCTAATGAAGAATTAATTACTTCTAATGAGGAATTGCAAAGACGCAATAAGGAAGTTTCTCTTTTGAATAATGATTTAGTCAATTTACTCAATAGTATCAATATGCCGGTAATAATGATGGGGGTAGATTTTGTTGTGCGTAGGATAACCCCTCAATCGGAGAAGGCGCTTAATATAACTCCAGCTGATATCGGCAGGCCGATAAGCAGCATTAAACTTAATTTTGATATACCGGAGTTTAAAAAAATACTTGTTGAGGTAATAGAATCTCTGCATCCCAAGGAATTTGAAATAGCAGATAAAAGAGGGAACTGGTATTCAGTATATATCAAGCCATACCGCACTTTAGATGACAAGATTGACGGAGTGGTGGTGATCTTTGTGAATATTACCGAACGTAAAAAAGCAGAGCAAATTATTGAGGAAGCCCGTATATATGCCGAAAATATTATAGAATCAATGGTAGAGCCTTTGATAGTGCTGGGGGATGATTTAAAATTAATCTCAGCCAATAAGTCTTTCTATCAGGTTTTCAAAATTAACGCTAAAGAGGCTCAAGGCCAGCCTATTTATCATTTAGATAACCGGCAGTGGGATATCCCAGCCTTACGGCATCTCTTAGAAAATATTCTTCCTAATAAAGGTAGCATTGAAAATTTCGAAGTGAAACATAATTTTAAGACAATTGGATCCAGAACGATGTTTTTAAATGTCCGGCGACTAAGCAATATACATAGGATTATTATTACTATTGATGATATTACTGAGCGCAGGCGGCTTGAGAATGAATTAGCACAGGCAAATGAGAGAGAGTATAGAACGCTTATTGAAAACCTTCCACAAAAAGTATTTTTGAAAGACAAGAATTCAGTTTACGTATCTTGTAATGGTAATTATGCCCGTGACCTAAGGATTAAACCTGAGGAGATTGTCGGAAAAACAGATTTTGATTTTTTCCCTACATATTTGGCTGAAAAATACAGGGCTGACGATAAGAAAGTAATGGAGTCAGGAAAAACAGAAAATATTGAAGAGGAGTTTGTGTTTATAAACGATTTTCTTGGAGATTCTCAAAAGAGTGTTGTTAATACGGTTAAGGTGCCTGTGCAAGATAAAACTGGTAATATCGTGGGAATATTCGGTTTGTACTGGGATATTACTGAGCGTAAGCGCGCAGAGGAAAAGCTGCATACCTCCCAACAAATGTTTGAAAGTATTGTTAATGGGATTACAGATGGCGTGTTGCTTCTTGCTGTAGATCTTAAGGTTATTTGGTCCAATAATGCTAGTCTTGAGCATTTCGGTTTAACAAGGGAAGAAGTTCAAGGCCAGCATTGCTATAATATTATTCATAGGCAGCAAAGGCGCTGTCAATCCTCTGCTAATTATGAATGTCCTATTAGGGATGTTTTGAAGAAAGGTAATTCTAAAACCGTAATTCATGCGCACATCAATAAAAATGGAGAGCCGTCTTTTATTGAAGTTACCGTTTTTCCCATTAAAAATAAGGATGGAGAGGTTGTTCAATTGCTTCACTTTCAAAGGGATATTACTGAGCGTAAGCGCAATGAGGATGAATTAAGGCGTATTGAGGATTTAAAAACTTTTACAGAGATGAGGTTACATTTTACCTCTATGGTTTCTCATGAACTCAGAAGCCCGCTGGGAGTAATTAAAGAAGGTATAAATCTTGTTTTAGAAGGATTAGTAGGGGATGTTAATAGCGAGCAGAAGGATTTATTAGGTACTGCCAAAAGGAATGTTGATAGATTAAGCCGCTTGATCAATAATGTCCTGGATTTTCAGAAGATAGAAATGGGCAGAGTAAAGTTTGATATTTCCCAGAATGATATTAAAGAGGTTGTGTTGGAAACTATTAATGCCATGGGTGTTTTAGTAAAAGAGAAGAATTTGGATTTAATAATAGAGGCCGATGATAATATACCCAGAATAGGGTTTGATAGAGATAGGATTGTCCAGGTAGTTACTAATTTGTTAAATAACGCTATAGCATCTACTGACAAAGGTAAGATTGTTGTCAGTATAAAACAGGAAACTAATGTTGTACATGTGATGGTGCAGGATACCGGCTTAGGAATTAAGGATGAAGATATGAAGAAGCTTTTTTGGCTTTTGAACAATTAGGGGTTGGTGGAGAGAGGAAGAAGGGCGGAACAGGTTTGGGCTTAGCTATCTCAAAAGAGATTATTCTAGGGCATAATGGAAAAATATGGGCAGAGTCAGAAGTAGGTAAAGGATCTGCCTTCCATTTTACTTTACCAATTAAGGAGCGCAGGGGTTAGGATGTTTTTATCTTAGAGACCGGTAGGTGACTAGCGGGGGAGGGACAAAATGAATAGTATTAATTCCACAGGAAAAATACTGATTATAGATGATGAGGGAGATATTTTAAAGCTAGCCAAGACTAGGCTTGAAGCAAATGGATATAAGGTTATAACGCTAGACAGTGGGGAAAATGCAGTAGAAATTGCAAAAAACGAGAAACCAAATATCATTCTCTTGGATATTGTAATGCCAGGTAAAGATGGTTATGATGTTTGTAAAGAATTAAAAGCCGATCAAATTACCTGTAAAATACCGGTAATTATATTTACCGCGCAATATCCGCAGGAAGAGTATGTTAAGATAAAATCAGTAGCAACCCGTGCGGATGATTACATATTGAAACCTTTTGAAAGCCAAGAACTTATTTCCAAGATTAAGCTTTTGATAAAATAGTTCCGCAAGTTTAAGCCCTCCTAATATCGTAGATATCTTATTGAAAGAATTGGAATCTAAAGGTATAATATGAATACTTTTGGTTTTTACGGGTATATTAAAGGATAAAATGCTAGATATAAGATTTATAAGAGAAAATCAGGATTCGGTCAAACAGGCAATTAATAACCGCGCCTTAAAAATTGATATTGATGAGGTTATCAAAATTGATGATGTGCGCCGCAAGGCATTGGCTGAATTTGAGGAGTTAGCTGCCAAGCGTAATCAAGCTAATGATGAGATAGGTATTCTGCTTAAAGAAAAAAAAGACGCCAAGAGTAAAATTTCATCGATGAAAGAGATTTCAAAGCGTATCGGTGAGCTAGAGGTTCAGATAAAAGATAAAGAAATAGAATTAAATAAACTACTTTTAAATATTCCTAATGTCCCACATGCATCTTTACCCATAGGAGATGCTTCACAAAATAAGATTGTACGCAGTTGGGGGGAACCTAAAAAATTTAACTTTAAGCCTCTTAGCCATATCGAGCTTTGCCAAAATCTGGATATTGTGGATTTTAACCGCGCGACTAAAATTACCGGATCAAATTTCATTCTTTTTAAGGGCTGGGGGGCAAAACTCGAGCGTGCATTGATTAATTTTATGCTTGATTTGCATACTGATAAGCATAGCTATACTGAGATTTTTCCTCCGTTTTTAGTTAACCGCGCCTCCATGCTTGGTACTGGGCAATTGCCGAAATTAGAAGAGGATATGTATAAATTAAATGATGATGATCTTTTTCTTATTCCTACCGCGGAGGTTCCTGTAACCAATATATTCCGTGATGAGATATTGGATGAGGAGAAACTGCCAATTTATTATACTGCTTATACGGCATGTTTTAGAAGAGAGGCAGGTTCTTATGGAAAAGATACTAAAGGATTAAATCGCGTGCATGAATTTGATAAAGTTGAGATGGTTAAATTTGTTAAGCCTGAAGATTCTTATGCGGAGCTGGAAAAATTAGTAGCCAATGCCGAAGAAGTCTTGCAACTTTTGGAATTACCTTATCGAGTGGCAATGCTGGCTACAGAGGATTTAAGTTTTTCCGCCAGTAAATGTTACGATTTGGAGGCTCACGCCGCCGGAGCGGACAAATGGCTTGAGGTTTCCAGCTGCAGTAATTTCGAAAGTTTTCAGGCGCGCCGGGCCAATATAAAATTCCGCCGTAAAGAAAGCAGAAAAGTGGAATTTGTGCACACCTTAAACGGCTCAGGCGTTGCCTTGGCGCGCACGGTGATTGCGATATTAGAAAATTATCAACAGGAGGACGGCTCGGTTTTAGTCCCTAAAATCCTACAGCCGTATTTAAATGGCCAAAAAAGAATTTCCTGATAAGTTTCCGTTAAAAGGAAAAGAAGATTTTGCGCATCATGATTTTGGCGGCGGTGGGCTTTCCGGGGATTTTTCCAGCAAGATATCCGCTTTATCCAGCAAGCTTTTCGGGGTAGTTAAGGTTATTTTAGCGGTGCTTATCCTGCCGTTTGTTTATTCATCTATTATATCTTTCCTGAATGAATTTACGCAAATCGATACGCGCCTGCAGCAGATTTTTTGTAACGGGGTAATTACTTTTCTGGCGATCTATCTGTTTATTTGGGAGCCGGGGTGGATTTATAATAAAGGGCATAAACTTTTAGAGGTTATGTTTAGTTTTTTTAAGCCAATGGTCAATGTCGCGCCATTTCTTTTGCCCATATATACAATCCTGTTTTTTATTATCTATGGTTTGTTATCGATTGGAATTAAATCGAGCTGGTTGATTGAATATACGCTATTTTTAGTAGGCTTTAGCACTATTCTGCATTTAACTTTTGCAGCTAAGACGATTCGTTCTAAAAAAGGCGATTTTTTAAAATCTAATTATATTTTTGGTTTTTCCTTTATTTTGATTTTAAACATTACGTTGCTTGCTTTTGGCCTTAGCTTTATTTTTGCCAAGTTTTCATTTGTTAATTTCTGCAATATCTCCTTTAATATAGCCAGGGATATATTTTACACTGTTTTTAAACAGCTTTTTTTGTTTAAATAATTGTAATACTTGGAGAGGTCACATAGTGGTTGAGTGTACCGGTCTTGAAAACCGGAAGGGGACTTGTCCTCTCGCGAGTTCGAATCTCGCCCTCTCCGTTTATTTTTTAACTATATAGGTGATATGGCAGAGCAGATTAAAAATAAAAGGGTAAAATTCCCTAAAGGTAAGCAGAAGCTATTTATTGCGAGTGTTAATAAGAGATTAAACTTGCGGCAGGATGAATTAGCTAAAATTTTTGATATTAATAGGCGGACTTTAAGCGGTTGGTGTAGAGAAAAATCTACTATGAGTTATAAAGCTCTTTTAGATTTGCATGCAAATTATAATATACCAATTCCAGATGGAATTAATATCTTGCCTCAATTTTGGTATGTTAATAGAGCGGCTAGACTTGGGGCATTAATGAGAAATAAGCTTTATGGGAATTTTGGTACACCTGAAGGCAGAAAGAAGGGTGGTTTTGCTACGATAAGGAAATTTACGCGTAGTCCTGAGCTAGCTAAGAAATCAGGGTTAAGAATTATTAAAAATATAAAATGCCCTAAAAGGGGCTTGCAATTAGCTGAATTTGTGGGTATAGTATTGGGCGATGGAGGTTTAACAAATTATCAGCTGAAGATTACTTTTAATCGAGATACAGACGCTGAACACGCGGATTTTATGAAAGAGTTGATTAAGAAACTCTTTAAATTAACTCCAAAAATAATTTCAAAAAAGCTAGATAAAGGAAGTGATATCGTAGTTTATAGTAAAAACTTGGTAGAGTTTTTAGAGAGTAATGGATTAAAGAGGGGAAATAAAGTTAAAAATGAGGTAGATATTCCCTTTTGGATAAAACAAAACAATGATTTTCAATTATCTTGTTTGCGTGGGCTGATGGATACTGATGGCTCTGGTTATGTCTACGCGCATAGTATTAATAAAAAGCGATATCATAATTTTGCCTTGTGTTTTACGAATGCCTCTGGACCTTTACTCAGAAGTGTTTATACTATTCTTGATAAAAATGGTTATCATCCCTGTATGACTGAAAGACGTGTTTATGTATATGGGAAGAATGAAATCGAAAAATATTTTCAAAAAGTAGGCACGCATAATAGCAAACATTTGCATAAATATCAGAAATTTGTTGATTGTGGGGTTTGATCAGAAAAATAGATATTTTGAGATTAAAAATGGAAGGATGGCTGAGTGGTCGAAAGCGATCGCCTCGAAAGCGATTAGACAGCAATGTCTCGCAGGTTCAAATCCTGCTCCTTCCGTAGGTTTCGTTTAAAGTAATTTTTATAGGGCTAGAAATAATTTGGAGGGGTCGCGTAGTGGTCGAGCGCGCGTGTTTGGAAAACACGTAACCCGTAAGGGTTCCAGGGTTCGAATCCCTGCCTCTCCGCCAGTGATACCAATTCGAACCTTTTCTCTCCTCATCTAGGAGAGCGAGGGTTCGAATTTTTGTATGTGCGACGTAGTAAGGTTTAAAATCCTTCTCTTCGCCTTGGA
The DNA here is from genome assembly GCA_028712255.1 of Candidatus Omnitrophota bacterium. Taxonomy (NCBI): domain Bacteria; kingdom Pseudomonadati; phylum Candidatus Omnitrophota; species Candidatus Omnitrophota bacterium. The sequence goes on along the minus strand of JAQTQJ010000015.1, from coordinate 7,086 downwards.
ATAGCTTATAAAAATCATTTTCTTTACTTGATACCGCTTCCAATGTAATTGGGCCTAGAAGTTCTTTAAGAGCAAGAGCAGAGGAGACGGTATTTTTGTTTAAAGTTTCCGTAAGCTTCTCTAGCCGGTAAGTAATCCATTCTTTGGGGGGTGCTTTAAAAGTACTTTCCTTTTGGTATTGCAAAGCATTGACTTCGGCCTGAAGTTCATCAGTTCTTTTTTCAGCCTCCTGTATAGCATCAGAAACAGCTTTAGAGAAATTACCCATTTTAACGAAATTAAGATAATTCCGGAGTTCTTGTTTAATTTTGTCGAGTTCCGCTTCACGTTTCTTCACTAATTCCGGAATCCTGTTTAGACCTATCGCAGCAAATTTTTCCACATTTTTATAAATGTATTCAAGGTTATCAGATGTTAAAATCCGGTTTTTTAAATCAGTGATAATGGTTTCCTCAATGCGCTTACGTGGGACTGTTAGTGTATTAGTGCAGGTTTTTCTTTTACCATTATAGCAACCATAATAACCCGTTCCTTTGCCGCTTAAGAGAACAATAGCTCCGCCGCACACTTTGCACTTCATAAGACCGGAAAATAGATGGGTAGGGCTTGTATGAACGTAGCTTTTTTGTTGGTAGTATGCTTTGCGTTTCTTACTGACCGGCCAGGTGCCTTTTAATTCAAGCCAACGTTTTTGAGCTTTAGTCCAAGTTTCTTTATCGATTATTATCAGATCTTCGCGAAATATCGGGATATGTTCTTTCGCAGGGCGGGGGATCGATTTCTTTTTGCCTGTCATAGGATCGCGGACGTTTTTACTTTTCCTCCAGTTCCAAATCCCGGTATATTTTTCATTTTTTAAAATCCTTGAAACAGTTGATATATTCCAGCCTCCGCGCATATTCCTTTTGGTAGGGATTTTATTTTCATTAAGCCCGGTTGCTATCTTGTGTATGCTTTTGCCTTCAACAAATTCTTTAAATATCCGTTTCACAATTTCAGTTTCTTCGGGATTTACTTTATGTATCATGCCTTCGTATTTAGCTTGGCCTTTCCTGTTAAGTTTTAATTCTCCAACTGGTTTTGTACAATAGCCATAAACATTCTCTCCCGCACTAAAACCGCGCAATTTCTGTCCCTCTAGACCTCGGGATGTCTTTTTTCTGAGATCGTCCAAATACAACTCATTTATTAATCCGCGAATCTGAATTCCTAGCTTTGAGTTCTCATCATCTGTAGAAATACCGTCAGCCACAGAAACGATCTTCACTTGAAAGTAATTAAACTTAAGCACCAAGGTTAGCATCTGATGATTGCTTCTAGATAGCCTTGAAAGATCATCAACAAGAACCGCTTCAATCTCTTTATTTTCAACGGCTTTTTCTAAGGCTTGCAATCCAGGTCGATTAAGTAGAGACCCGGATTTTGCCTCATCTACATAAATTTGACTATCTTCAACCACAAGTCCATGGTCTTTGGCGTAGTTTCTGCATACCCTTACTTGATCATCGATACTCTTTTCGCTTTGATTTTCAGAAGAATACCGTGAATATATTGCAGCTTTCATACCTTTTTTCCTTTAATATTAAAGAGATAAGGATTTGTTTGTGCAACATTGATATATTCTTGAGCAATAATGTTAGCAATAACATCGAGAAGTTGTTTGATGGAAGAGGAATCTTTCCATCCCAAGCTTATCATTTGGCTACATGCAGCCTTATTTTCTTCTATGGTAAGTTTATTCATAAAATTGTTGCCCTATTCCCAAAAAGGGATATAATAGCCCTATATGGTATAAATCCTAAAATTTACTCTATGACTAAATTATACCTTAAGAGGTATAATTTGTCAAGGTCTTATTTTATCATAGGAGGAATTCAATGGATGCTAAGAAACTTGGCAAAAAGATTAAGTTGGCACGTGTAGAGTTTGATTTTACCCAAACAGATCTTGCCAAAAGGATTAAAGCTAAACAAAAGAGTATTTCTAGGTATGAAAATGGAGTTTCGCTGCCTTCTCTGGATACTTTGGTAAAGATCGCCAAAGTTCTTAAGAAGTCTTCCGCATATTTTCTTGATGAATAAGCAAATCTGGTAGTAGAAGAGAGAGTAAGAAAATGCCCAATCCTGTTGAAGAGCGCATAAAGAAATGGAAAGATAAATTAGTTGACCTATCTAAGCGAAATAGATTATTAAGCTTTCGCCCCACCAAAGTAACTACCATAAAGATAATTAATGAATTACCTTCTGAAGTTTTAAATACTCTTGCCGTTCAAAATGAGGGGATGGAATTTCTTCCCCTGACCTTAGAAGAAGGAGAGTTATTTAAAGAAGATGGCGAAAAGGAGAAGGTAGAATCTTCGGTAGAATTCCAAGCGTATAAAAAAGAAGAACTTGAAGAAAGACATAAAGATAAATATTTACAAACTAACTTAACTAAAGATAAACTTCCCAAAAATTTATTTCGTATTTACTCTAAAGCCAATTCTGTCATGGAGGAGCAAGGTTATAATGTTTTATTTTTATCACTTGGTTGTTTAGAGTGGTACGAATCAGATGAGTCTGATGTTAAGTTGAAAGCACCAATTATTCTGGTGCCAGTTGAATTAACTCGTACTTCCGTAAAAAGCAAGTTTAAATTAAACTTCCATGAAGAAGAAACCTTAATCTTGAATCCGGCATTGATTTTAAAATTACAGAACGATTTCAATATTACTATAGATCCGATTGATGAAGAATTAGAGAATCTAGATACGCAGGTGATATTCTCGCAGATTCAAGCAGCGATAAAGCAAGAAAGTCGCTGGCGCGTAACAAATGAAATATACCTTACTTTATTTTCCTTTGCAAAGTTCGTTATGTACAAAGATATCTCTAAATTTCTATCAATGTTATTAAATAATTCTATTATCCGTATGATTTGTGGCCAACCTTTAGAGCAAAATGTTTCTTTGGGCTTATATTTGGAAGAGAAAGAGCTAGATAAGGTATTGGATCCGCATAAAACTTTTCAGATACTAGATGCTGATTCAAGCCAGCAACAAGCCATTGAAGCGGTAAAAGAAGGAAAAAATCTAGTAATAGAGGGTCCACCAGGTACAGGAAAATCTCAAACAATAGCCAATATAATATCAGAGTTTCTAGCCAATGGTAAGAAAGTACTTTTCGTAAGTCAAAAGATGGCTGCTCTAGAAGTCGTGAAAAAGCGACTTGATAATAATGGTCTTGGTGATTTTTGTCTAGAATTACATAGCAGGAAAGCAAATAAGAATGAGATTATAAAAGAATTGGTTAGAGTTCTAGAAATGCAGAAAAAACCAGATCATTCGCATGATGAAGAGATTGCCAAATTGGAGAAAATAAGAGCGGAGCTCAATAATTATGCTAGAGATATCCACGCGACTTTTGGTGATTTAGAGATGACACCGTTTCAGGCGTTTGGGATTATAAATAGTCGTCCTGTAATAAAGGATATTTCTTTTGTATTTAATGAAGTCAAGCAATGGAATAGAAGAAAATACGAAACATCCTATGAGTTAATGGGTAGCTTAGCAGACAACTTGTTGAAAATTGGAGATCCGCTCGCGCACCCCTGGCATGGCTCTTCTTTGACTAGTATTTACTATCAAGACAAATTGAAACTAACAGAGTTAATGGGGGCGATTATTAGTAACAATTCTACCATAAGCAATCTTGTCAAAAAGCTGCAAGAGCTCACATTCTTTAAGGAACCATTATCTATTATGGATATTGAAGTCCTGATTGAAGCAAATAAACTTCTACAAAAATCACCTAGTGTTACAAAATCTATATTAATAAATGAGCATTGGAATTCAGTTTCGTTTGAAGTGGAAGAATTAATAAAGACAGTTAAGTTTTTTAAGGAATTCAAGGCCGGTATGCAAGTTAGATATAACATTGAGAATATTATTTCAGATAACTTAGATGTTGCTACGCTTATTAACAATTATTGCCGTTATTCTAAAAATCCATTTTTGTTTTTTACTAGCTCGTTTTGGAAAAATCGTAATTTATTAAGACACTATATAGTAGATGTTAAATATAAGCCACTTATAACAGACATTATTGCTGATTTAGGCAAAATAAGAGAAGGAAAACAGGCATTCGAAAAGATAACCAATAATCTGCATTTTGGCCAAGAATTATTTGGAGACCTTTGGATGGGAATCGATTCGGATTGGGAGAGTTTAGATAGCTTTTCAAAATGGATAGTTAATTTCCGCTACTATGTTGTTAAGAAATATTTCGTTGAAGCAGTTTTTGAAGGTGTTTCTCAGAAAATAGGAGAGAAGGAGGCGATGATTTCTCTTGTAGATAGCCTATCCTCCTCACTAACAAAGCTAAAAAATGATATCAGCGCATTCATTAATTCCGCTAAACTTAATGGAGAGTTTGTTCCCGGGGCTAAGTTTGAGGAATCCCCGCTTAGTGAAATAATTAAAAATATTTCGCTTATGGAAGATAACATTGACCGCGTAGAAGAATGGACAAGATACCAAGAGGTTCTTAAGGAATCTGACGACAAAGGGTTAAAAGATTTTGTGAATAAATTACTGACATTGAAAATTCCTCCTGAAAATTTCTTAGATACCTTAAAATGCCAATTTTTACGATGTTGGCTAGATGCAGCTTTTTCGGAAAGGTTCGCATTAAAGAAATTTAATGGTGTGGATCATGAAAAATTAATTCAAAAATTCTGTGAGCTTGATAGAAAACTAATAGAGTTAGCAAAAGTAAGAATTCAACATATGCTTTCTGGCAAATTAGATACAACTTATACCCCATCTTATACGCCATCTAAAGGATCCGAGCTGGGTATTCTATTGAGGGAAGCTAGAAAAACAAGAGCTCATATGCCGATTAGAAAACTTTTTGAACAGGCGCCCAATGTCATAGTAAATTTAAAACCTTGTTTAATGATGAGTCCTTTGACAGTTGCGCAGTTTTTAAATCCAGAATTAATTAAATTTGATCTAGTAATTTTTGACGAGGCGAGTCAGATACCTCCCGAAGATAGCGTTGGTTCAATTCTACGAGGAAAACAAATAGTTATAGCAGGAGATAGCAAACAATTACCGCCTACTACTTTTTTCCAATCAGAAGTAGTTACTCCAGAAGACGAAGATGGTGTTTCTGAAGAAACATTGCCGCCGGACTTGGATAGCATACTTGATGAGTGTGCTGTTAGTGGGATTCCGAAAACTATGTTACGGTGGCATTATCGTAGTAAGCATGAATCATTAATTGCTTTTTCAAATAAACATTTTTATAGTAATAATCTTTTTACTTTTCCTTGCGCGGAAGAAGGATGCAGTAGCTTAGGTATAAAATTTCATTATTTTCCGAATGCTGCTTACGATAGAGGTGGTAGTGGGACAAATATTGAGGAAGCGAGAGAAGTAGCAAAAGCCATTTTTAAGCATTTTAAAGATAACCCTGAACTAAGCCTCGGAGTTGGCACGTTTAGTATTAGGCAAAAATATGCGATTGAAGATGTGTTAGAAGAGATGCTACGGGAAGATAGTTCTCTTGAGGTATTCTTTGCGAAAGATAAACCAGAGCACTTTTTTGTAAAAAACTTAGAGACTATCCAGGGAGACGAGAGAGATATAATATTTCTAAGCGTTGGATATGGAAAAGATCAAAGAGGAAAATTGCCGATGAATTTTGGACCTATCAACCAAGTCGGGGGGACGCGTAGATTGAATGTATTAGTAACCCGAGCTAGAAAACGACTAGATATATTTAGTTCTATTAAGGGAGATGATTTTGATTTGTCCAAAACTGACAGCGAAGGAGTTCATTTACTTAAGAATTATTTAGATTTTGCAGAGAAAGGAAAATCTGCTTTGTTACGAGAAACCGATGTTGGAGGGTTTGCTGAGTCGCCATTTGAAGAGTCAGTTTTCGACTTGTTAGTGAATAAAGGGTTTAAAGTAAGTAAGCAAGTAGGTTGTTCTGGGTTTAGAATTGATTTGGCTGTGGTTGATGAATCTAATCCGGGAAAGTATCTATTGGGAATAGAATGCGATGGAGCTTATTATCATTCTTCTTCTACTGCAAGAGATAGGGATAGATTGAGGCAACAAGTTTTAGAAGATTTAAACTGGAATATATACCGGATTTGGTCTACAGATTGGTTTAAAAATCCGCGTTTAGAATTAGAGAAATTAATTAATACAATTGAAAAATCAAAAGGTGGAGAGTTTTCTAAAAAAAAACTAAATTCTAACTTTAACTATGAAATCCAATATAAAAATCACAGTTCAAGGGGAAGTGGTATACAAGTTAAGAGCTATTCTTTAACGCCAATCTATAAAACTTTACCATCTAAGAGTTTCTATTTCGCTGATATACCAGAGATTTGTTCTGTATTTAAGAAAGTGGTTGAGCATGAAGGGCCTATACATAAAGACGAGGTGGAAAGAAGAGTAGTGCAACATTGGGGAATACGTGCAGTGGGGAATAGAATACGGGAGATTCTTAAAGAAGCAGAACAGATTAGCGTGAAAGAGAAAATGGTAAAAAGGCGGGGTGATTTTTATTGGTCAATAGGTATGGACAAACCCATAGTGAGAAGAAGAATTTCAGTAGATATTAATAAAAACATAGAATTAATTGCTCCTGAGGAAATAGGAGAAACAGCTTTAATTGCCTTAGGAAAAGAATATAGTATGCCGAAAGATAGCCTAATTGAACAGACCGCTAATTTGTTGGGTTTCGAGAGAGTGACTGAAGAGATTAGTAAATATGTCGGGGAAGCTATCAAGCAATACAAAAAAGATCATAAAATTATTGAGATAAATGATAGGTTAGCTCTGGCTAAATAACAACTGTTTCCAATTATTGGAGAATAGAAACTGTCTCCTAATTTAATCTTAAGAAATAAATATGACACGTCCATTTAAATCAGAATTAGTATTACGGGAGCAAATAGCAGAGAGTACTCTTAAAGCCTATCATGTGGGTTTTGATCAGAATAGATTTAGGCTTATCCCTTTGGTAGAAGTGATAAGAAAAGTAATCCCTGAATTTGCGCTTGGATATCATATGGTCACAAGTACTCCAA